>JAKSBB010001276.1 GCA_022361315.1 Desulfobacterales bacterium | reverse complement strand
TGAAAAATCCTTTGAAATAAAGGCCAGCCCGATCATTTATGCACCGCTTGAACTCGGCCTTGCAATGCCCCTGACCCGGGAAAATGCATTTGTCGATCAACTGGATATGCATCTCAAGGCCATGAAAGACGATACGGACTCGGGGTATCCTCATATTTTGGATAAATATCTGTTCGGTATTCCCGAGCCGGGCTGGCGTGCCAATATCCGGTATTTGGCGGTGATTTTTGGTGCCGCCCTGGTGCTTATCCTGGTGATGGCGGCCTGGAGTATTTCTCTGAAAATGACCGTAAACCGACGAACCCGGGAACTGGCCCAAAGCAATGATAAACTGGCGGAATCCAACCGGCTGCTCAATGCGGTGATGGAAACCACCACAGATGCCATTTTTATAAAAGACCTATCCGGAAAGTATATCCTGGCCAATTCCGCCACCTGCGCCGCCCTGGGAAAACCCTTAGGGGAGGTTATCGGGAAAAATGATGCCCAGCTCTTTCCGGCTGCCTCCGCCGAGATCATCAGCGAAGCAGATGCACGGGTGCTGAAACAGGGGCAAAACATACTTTCCGAAGAAAAACTTGAAACCGCTTACGGAGAAGAAACCTTCTGGCTGGCCAATAAAACCCCATACAGGGACGAGAATGGAGAGGTCATCGGCCTTATCGGCATCTCAAGCAATATCACGGAAATCAAAAAATCCCGTATGGAAAAGGAACGGTTGCAGAATGAACTTCGCCAGGCCCATAAAATGGAGGCCATTGGTACACTGGCAGGCGGTGTGGCCCATGATTTCAACAATATTCTGGGGATTATCCTCGGCAATTCGGAGTTGGCCATGGAGGACCTGCCGGAGGGGCATTCCGCAGGGGACAACCTGGCTGAAATAAAAACCGCGTCAAAACGGGCCAGGGATGTGGTGCGACAACTGCTCAGTTTTTCCCGGAAAGGGCCGAAGGCAAAAGATGTGGTCTATGTCCAGTCCATCCTGAAGGAATGTATTAAACTGTTACGGGCCTCCTTGCCGTCCACCGTGGAATTCGTAATTGCCATTGATAATGATACAAAGCCCATACAGGCTGATCCCACCCAGATTCACCAGGTGATTATCAACCTGTGCACCAATGCGGCCCATGCCATGGAAACCTCGGGCGGTACGCTGGGAATCACCCTGAAAAATACGCCGGGTCCGGACAAGATCCACCCTTACGTCTGCCTTATGGTCAGTGACACGGGAACCGGTATTGCCCCGGAAATCCAGGACCGTATCTTCGAACCCTATTTTACCACCAAGGACGTGGGCCGGGGCACGGGTATCGGTCTGTCTGTGGTCCACGGCATTATCCAGAGCCACGGCGGCACCATTGAACTGGAAAGCGCCCCGGGAGAAGGCACCCTGATGACGGTACAATTTCCTTCGTCCGAAGGGGAACAGGAAGCGGCCGGGATGGCATCCGGTGGTGTAATTCCCGGCCGGGGCATCATCCTTCTGGTGGATGATGAAATCTCTGTGGTTAGGATGGGAACTGCCATGCTGGAGCGGCTGGGCTACCGGGTGGCAGGGATGACGGATCCGGAAGCGGCACTGGAACTTTTTTCCGAAAACACCGATATGTTTGATCTCATTATCACCGACCTCACCATGCCGAAACTGACCGGTGAGCAATTGGCAAATCGTGCCAAAACGGTTCGGCCGGATATTCCCGTTATTCTTTCCACGGGGTTCAGCAGTAAAGTCGAAAACAGGACAATCAACCATACCCACATGGACGGGGTTCTGGAAAAACCGTTTGATAAGCGGACCCTGTCACAACGGGTCAGTGAGGTGCTGGCCGGCAAAACCGAAACCACCTAAGTCCTTGGCTCATGTGAGTTGAGCCATTGTGAGCGCCTTGGCGGCTTAGCAAATGTAGTCGTTTCTATGTGAGTTGAGCCATTGTGAACGTTTTGGTGGCTTAGCAAATGTAGGCGTTTTTAGGTGAGTTGAACCGTTCTGAATGCCCGGGCCAGGGCATCCCGGGTCAATTCCCTGGCGGTCCAGGTTTCCAGGCCCGGGGTGAGCTGGGTGGCAATGGGGTCCGGCATGGGTGCGGAAGAGATGAGAACAATTCTGACGGCATCTTCGGAGGAGATGGATTTACTGGCTTCCCAATGCCGGATTTTGGCCAGGACCTGGAGGCCGTCCAATCCTTCCATTTCAATATCCAGAAAGATCATGTGGTAGGGATCATCGTCCCGGTGGGCCCGGACAAAGGCGTTGAGGGCTTCAAGGCCGTTGACGGCCACGTGGCATTCCCCGTAGGTTGCCAGTAGACGCTGGGACGCTTTCCGGGTTTCGAAGGCGGCGTCCACCATGAGAAATTTCATGAAAAGATTGTCAACCGTATAGGTTTTCATGAAGGCCTTCAGCCGGTGGCAGGTCAGGGTAAGGGCCTCCAGGGCGGCTGCAGAGGCCGCCGGATCGCCGGCCGCAAGTGTGCGTTCCAGGTTGAAGGCCGCATCCATTAAGGGTTTTGCGCAGAGGTGCTTGACACTGTCTCTAAAACTGCCCAACTCTGCCACAGCCGCTCCCGGATCGTCGTTTTTCAATGCGGTTCCGATATTTTCCAGGGCAGGACCGTGATGTCGGATAAAGGTATTGAAGCATTCTTTTATGAGTGGCTTGTTGCCGTCCATGGCACGGTTCAGCTCATCCAGGTCGACCATGCGGGTGTCCTGAACGGTCTGCGGGGCCGTGGTTTCATTGGCCATGCTGTTGAGCAGGGCTTCTTCCAGGGCCTGCCGCTTAATGGGTTTGGTGATATAGTCGTCCATGCCCGAGGCGAGAAACCTTTCCCTGTCACCTTTCATGGCGTTGGCGGTCAGGGCCACAATCGGGATATGGGTTTTCGGGGACGGGGCTGCGTCTTCCAGGGCGCGGATGGCCCGGGTGGCTTCCAAACCGTCCATCACCGGCATCTGGCCATCCATGAGAATGAGGTTGAAACCGCCTTTCTGGAAGAGGGACACGGCCTCTTTCCCGTTTTCGGCAACGGTGATTTTGTGCCCCAGTTTCTTGAGCATATTTTTCGCCACCTTCTGGTTCATTTTATTGTCTTCGGCCAGGAGGATGTGGAGACTAGTGTCCACCAGGCCCATGGCTGCGCCGGGCTCTTCGATGGAAAATCGGGTCTCTTTCTGGGGGCTGGGTTCCGGAGAATCCGCTTCATCCGCTCCGGTCAACGCCTTGAGCAGATGGCCGTGAAAGACCGGTTTCAGAATCTGCCGGTCAAATCCGGCGGATTTGAGTGCGCCAGGGCTCAGGCGCTTGGTGCTGTATGACATGAGGATCAGTCGGGGTAGGGCAATTTCTTTTTCCCTCCGTATCTCCTTGGCAAATTCAACCCCGTCGCATCCCGGCATTTCCAGGTCAATGAATACGGTATCGTAGGGGGTTTTGCTCAGATGGGAATCCATGAGTTTTTCCATGGCCATGGTGTGGTTCTGGGCATGGTCGGCATTGCAGCCAAAGGCCATGAGCTGACGGGTCAGGGTGGTACGGCAGGTATCGGTATCGTCCACCACCAGGCACCGCATTCCCCGTATCCGGTCCGGCACCGGGGCCGGTCTGGATCCGGCACCGGGCTGCTTGGCCAGGGAGAGGGTAAACCAGAAGTTGGAACCCGCCCCGGGTTTGCTTTTCACCCCGATTTCCCCACCCATCAACTCCACCAATTGTTTGGAGATGTTCAATCCCAGTCCGGTACCGCCGTACTTGCGTGTGGTGGAGGCATCCACCTGGGAGAAGGTTTGAAACAGACGGCTGCATTGTTTTTCCGAGATGCCGATTCCGGTGTCAATGACCTCAAAGAGCAGGGCGGCGTTGATGGGGTTCTGGGACGTGAGGGAGACCCGGATGACAATTTCCCCCTTCTCCACAAATTTTACGGCGTTGCCGGCCAGATTAAGAATGACCTGACGAAGCCGGGTGGGGTCTCCCTGGAGAAGAATGGGGACGTTGTCCTCAATGGTACAGATGACTTCGATATGTTTATCCCTGGCCTTGGTGGCGATCATCTGGCCGATATCGTGGAGCAATTGCCCCAGGTCGATATCAATGGTCTCCATCTCAATTTTACCGGCTTCGATTTTTGAGAAATCAAGGATGTCGTTGATGATGTTCAGCAGGGCGTCGGCACTTTGCCGGATGGCCGTGGCATATTCTGACTGTTCGTCGGAAAGCCGGGTCTCCAGAAGGAGATCTGTCATACCGATAACCCCGTTCATGGGGGTACGGATTTCATGACTCATATTTGCCAGGAAGCTGCTTTTGGCCACATTGGCCTCTTCCGCCTCTTCCTTTGCTTTCTTCAGGGTGACGGTCTGTTCCTCAATTTTCCTGCGCAGGTCTTTTTTGGCCATCTGGTTCTGGAGATGGATGGCCACCCTGGCAACCAGGAGTTCCCGGATAAACGGCTTGGCAATAAAATCGTTGGCCCCGGCCTTGAAAATCAGGGACTCGGTTTTGTGATTGGCCTGGGAGGTCAGGAAAATGACAGGGATCGCCCGGAGCATGGGGTCTGATTTAATGGACCGGCACAGGGTTTCTCCATCCATGACAGGCATGTTCAGATCCGTGAGAACGATATCGATTTCAGGGGCATCCTCGTGCCGGAGCAGTATTAACGCCTCTGCCCCGTCATTGGCGGTTACCACCCTGTACCCTTCTGCACCTAACGCCTTACCCACGGCCCTGCGGATA
>JAKSBB010000178.1 GCA_022361315.1 Desulfobacterales bacterium | reverse complement strand
TACGCCTGTGAATTCGTGGCCCCGCTGGTATTCCGGGATGCTACAGGCTTTCTCTTTATGAAAACCAAGCGGAACAAGGATACCCTCTATGCCTTGGAAAACGCAAAGGGCGGAGTCTCCATTTTCCAGGACGGGATATTCGTCACCCAGACCACCGAGTTGCTGCCGGAAGGTGCCCGGCAAAATGTCATCGGCCGAATCAACCTCACCGGCCGTGACCGCTGCGAGTTGAGCATGGACCGCAACCGCATCTTCTGGACCGAATCCCAGCTCCGGCAGATCAAGCAAACCATCCGGTCCGGCATTGTTGCATTAGCCGACATGGCCGTCACCAGATCGTCCGCCCGGGGGATCTCGGTGTCGGACAGCCTCATCAACCACCTGGCTATCTTCTTTGATTTCAATGAGATCACCGATGACATGTACAGCGCCCTGACCCTGCCGGTGAGAAGGATTGTGGCCAAACGTTTCAGAGACTTTGTCCGCATCCACTTTGCCCACACCGGCAACCGCCGCCATGTACCGGATGCAGACGGGTATAACGAAGGCTGGCAGCGGGAAATCCTGGCCGCATTTGCCGATCGGAGCCGTCCGCCCCTGCCGGAGTAATCACCAGCCGGAGATTCCCCATTTTTTTCTAAAACGCATCGCACGTTATCCCCCGCGATGGTCAGAACATCTAATGTTTCTTGACATTAGAACATTTCACAAATAGACTACTTTTCGTCAATCGAGATCCGAATCAGCACCCCGTATCGATGCTCTTGAACCGGTACGGTATTTCAACCGCTTTTAGGAGGTAGGACATGAAGACACTCAAAGACGTCAAGCTAAAACTGAAACTGAATATCTTCGGCATGATCGCCGTTTCGATCCCCATGCTCATTGTTGCCTTGATCACCGTCAACATTGCCTCCAATGCCCTGATGGCCTCAGGGCAGCAGTCCACCTTCAGAATTGCCCAGGATCTGGCCCTGACCACAGAAATTTTCATGACGGAGGAAATCAAGTTCGCCAGGGAATTGTCCCTGAGTTCCGAAGTGGCCGACACCGTTGCCCACATCTCCGAAAACGGGGTTGAAAATGAAGCCGACACCCTCACCGCCATGGATAACCTGTTCAAACACCACCATGGAAAACTGGGAGCGGATTATGACCTGTTCTTCATAACCGATGCCAAAGGGGCCATCATCGCCGACAGCATGAACGGTGCCCTGAGAACCAAAGGGGTGAATGTCGGCGACCGCGCCTATTTCAAAGCCGCCCGGAAAGAAGGCCATCCCGTGATTGGGCCGCCCATCAAGTCCAGGGCTTCGGGTAAATCCGTCGTGGCCATTGCCGTCCCCCTGACCGTGGAAGGCGGGCAATTCGCCGGGGTTATCTGCTCTGTACTGAAGTTGGATGCCCTCTCGTCAAAGCTGACCACCATAAAAATCGGTGACACCGGCTATGCATATGTTATCAGTGCAGACGGTACAGTCATTGCCCACCCGAATGCAGAGTTTCTCTTTAAACTCAACCTGAACAACGTCGAAGGTATGGAAGACATCAGCAAACGCATGCTCAACGATGAATCCGGACACGGCACATACGTTTTTAACGGCATAAAAAAAGTGGCCGGATTCGCCTATGTGCCCATGACCGGATGGAGCATCGGAGTTACCCAGGATTACGCTGAACTCATGGCACCGGTGCGGCAGATGATGACCTACAGCCTCATTGCCGGCATTGCTGTCATCATCGTATCGGGCGGTCTTATTTTCCTGGCGGCCAAGGCCGTCCTGAACCCCATCAACCGTGCCGTGATCGGCCTTAAGGACATCGCCGACGGTGAAGGAGATCTCACCAAGCGCCTCACCGTCTCCGGCAAGGATGAGGTGGGTGTCCTTTCCTACCGCTTCAACGGATTTGTGGACAAACTCCACACCATGATTAAAGATCTGAAGTCCGGCGTTGGCACCCTGTCCACCTCATCCTCACAGCTCACCACCATTTCAGACGACATGTCCACCGGTGCGGCCCGGACCACAGAAAAAGCCGGCACCGTTACCGAAGCCACTGAAGCACTCACCGCCAATATGAACTCGGTATCCGCCGCCATGGCCCAGACCTCCAGCAATCTCAATACCGTGGCCGGCGCCGCCGAAGAGATGAACGCCACCATCGGGGAGATCGCCAAGAATGCCGAATCCGCCAGGGATATTTCTTCCACGGCAGTCTCCAAGGTGGAAAACTCAACCGTCAAAATGGGGGAACTGGGAGACGCGGCCCAGGCCATCGGCGAGGTGGTGGAAACCATCACGGACATTTCCGAACAGGTCAACCTCCTCTCCCTCAATGCCACCATTGAAGCAGCCCGGGCCGGAGAAGCCGGCAGAGGCTTTGCCGTCGTGGCCAACGAAATCAAGGAATTGGCCAATCAGACTTCCAATGCCTCTCTGGATATCAAAGGCAAAATAGATAATATTCAGGACAGTTCATCTGCGACTCTGGAAGGCATTC
>JAKSBB010000825.1 GCA_022361315.1 Desulfobacterales bacterium | reverse complement strand
CGGCCAGGGATTGGGTTCCCTGTTGTGGAAGGGAATATCCGGATAGGTTTTATCGGGCCAGCGGATTCGTGGGGTCACCTTCGCATATCATTTGATTCAAGATATCGCGTTCGTCACCCACCGGGAGACGTCCTCGCAGGGAAACCTTTCCCACCAATACCCAGTTCTGGTTGAAGAATTCCGCTTCCGCCCGGGCTTTACCATCCTTCTCCACCTGGGTGATAATAATCCGGCATTCCACGGTATCACCGAAGTACACAGGCTTTATGAATTTGAAGTCCATACCCGTGGCCAGCCATCCCACCTGGCCGCCGAATTCACAGATCATTCCTCCCACCAGGAGACCGTGGCAAATCAGGCCGTCAAAGCCTTTGGCTTCCGTCCACCGCTCATCATAGTGGACCGGATTATAGTCCCGGGTCAGATCTCCGAAGCCTTCGGACTCATCCCGGCTGAAGGTCCGGACAATAACAAAGCTGTCTCCGGGTTTGAATCCGCGGACAGCCTGACTGCGAAGTGTTTCCGTCATGATGCGCCTCCTTTTTAAGGATAAGTCATGTGTATCACTTTGGGATGCGGTTTCTTCTCAAGTATGGTCTGTTTATATAGTTTCTCGTGCTGTTCGGACATCACCACCCACTGCCTGATGTTGGACATGACCTCAAGCAGGACCTCCCTGTCAGCGAACAGGGTATTCACCCTGTCGATGATCTGCCTGCCCTGTTCACAATCACTGCAGCTGACACCGACGTACAGATAATTCTGATCTTCCTCCACATTATAAAAGAGGAACTCATTATCCAGGTGGTTCAGTTTTTCTTCGACCATGGGCTGCGACGGCCATCCGATGGTGTAATCGATTCGTCTCCCGGTCAGCATCTTCAGGTTGACCTGCATGGTGCTGGATTTCATGGAATAGATATGGTCGGCACCCCGGTAAGCGGTCAGCAGACGCTGTATCTCGGGGGAATAGGCAAATGCGTCAATCACCCCCAGTGTCAGCTCTTTATTTTCCAGAAGTTCCTTAAGGGAAAGAATTGATCCCTCCGGGCCGAATATCGCCTGATTCCGTTTATGGATAAGAATGCCGCTGGGATACCATATAAAAATAGGGGTGGAAAAAACCCTTTGATCCTCAAAGGTTTTCCATCCCACATAACAATTGCCCTTTTGAACGGCGATCAGGTTGAACCGGTTGTGGTTGACCTGGAAAAACTGGGGTTCAATATCCGTAAGTGCCTTTTTATGGAGCATACGAATGGTCTTGTCTATAAATCCCTGGTTTTTAAACTCACCCGTGGGTATATAAGCGGGAATCTGACCGAAGGTCATCCAGTTGAGTACATATTTTGCAGAAGCAGAAGATGATCCGGCCGGAAAACAGAGCAGGATCATTAAAAGATAAACACATAAAATGCAGGCTCTGCCTTGATGGTGTTTCATTCACTCAACTCTGATGCCAATTCATTATTAAAATAGCAATCATAGAGGAAGAGCCGCGGTTTAGTCAACCGGGTGAAAATTTAAGGTGTGGATTTGGCCAGTTTCTGGTGGGCCCGGATCATCTCGGTGTATTTGCCGGTAAGAAAGGAGAATTGATCCATTTCTGCCTGGGCCACAGGTTTGCCGGCGCTGGGTGCCTGGTCCATGGGATTTACGGGTTTGCCGTTCTTGCGCATCCGGAAGCAGAGATGGTAGCCGGTGGCCAGCCCTGTTTTCCCCACGTACCCAATGATATCCCCCTGGATGACCTTCCTTCCCTTTTTCATGCCTTTGGCATACTTATTCATATGAAAATATGAGGTTTCATAACCTGAGAAATGGCGCAGGGTAATCTGCCGGCCGGTGGTTTTGCTGTAATAAATACTGCTGATAACCCCATCTGCCACCGCCTTTATGGGTGTATTTCTGGGAGCGGCATAATCTATACCGGGGTGGGACCGGTATTTTTTCAGGATGGGGTGAAACCTGCGGTTTGAAAAGGCGGACGATATTCTGGAATAATTTACCGGAGTCTTTAAAAACGCCTTCTCAAGGGAATTTCCCTTCTCGTCATAGTAGGCCTTCCGGCCGCCGCCATTTTCGTGGAGAAAGGCCTGGTAGGTATTGCCCCGGTTGGTGAAAAAAGCGGCCCGGATATCTGCATAGCCGCTGAACCTGCCGTCCCTGTATTTTTTATCCACCAGGACCTTAAAGGTATCTCCGGGTCTGATATCCCGGATAAAGTCGATGTCCCAGGCAAAAATATCCGCCAGCTTCCAGGTGAGATCCACCTTTTCTCCGGCACGTTTCACAGCTTCGGCCAGAGAGGAACGGATATCAACGGATACCACTTCCTGGCGGATCTGGTATTCGATGGGCAGTTTGGTAACGGCAAAGCTGTCGGTTTCCTTTTGGATCAGAAGCCGGTCGTTGCTGTCTATTTCATACTCAAACGCCACAAACGAATCTTCTAAAAGGCTGATTTTATAGGGCTGACCTTTTCGGATCCGGGTCAGGGGAAACACCTTTTTTGCCTGCCGGTCAATATCATATATCACTTTGAGCGGCATATAATCACGGAGAAGGGAGGAGGCAGTTTCACCGCCCTTCACCTTACCTGAGATGGTCTTGGTCTGGGGGGATGCCATGAGCACCGGCAGAATGAGGTCGGAAAGCTTTATTCCCGGAAAGGGGAATGGACCGGTATCCACCACGGGAGCGGCAGAAACCAGAACAAAAAGAAGTGTCGATCCGAAGATCATTTTCTTCGGTAAGGATGTCAGACAATGTCTGACTGAGTTCAAAAATCTGCTTGCCTTCATACCCCTCAACACTTGTATTTACCGGTTCTGCGTCACTTGTTCCATATTTGTTTCACGCAAAATAATAAACCCGGCTGAAAGTGTAAAGGATTTTTTAGACAAAACGGG
>JAKSBB010001239.1 GCA_022361315.1 Desulfobacterales bacterium | reverse complement strand
CATCCGCATGATGTGGTCGATGTGAAAGATCTGCCGCAGAAATATATCAGTGATGACTGTGATCTCTCCAGTTATCCAGCTATTCCTGAGGCAGATGATAATCTGGTCGAGAGTATTAGCCTTCATCACCTGCCGGATGGTGGTATCGATATGAAACAATACTTAACCGACATTGAAATCTCACTGATCGAGCAGGCATTGAACGAAACCAATAACGTGGTGGCGCGAGCTGCTAATCTGCTACACATGCGTCGTACTACCCTGGTGGAAAAGATGCGCAAGTACGAAATCGTTCGCTAAATAACGTCAATTTCTTGTCATTTGCCTAACTGTTAATTTTGTAAAGCACTGTTTTTAAAGAAAAAAAACACTGTGGATCAAATCCTGCAGTAACTCACAGATGAATAATCGGATGTGACATCATGAGTCAGCCATTGCAGCAGGATCAATTAAAACAAGCCTTTAACCAGTTCAATCAGTTATCCGATTCGTTGGCGGGCAGTTTTCATCAACTCAACCAGACCCTGGCTGGGTTTACTCACCGTCTCGACGGATCCCTGGCCACGCAGGAACAGCAAGCCATGACGCAACATTTACGAGCCTTACTGGATGCCATTCCAGGAGCTGTCATCGTCATCAATTCAAGCGGTGAAATCGTCGATTTCAATGCTGCTGCCACCGATGTTCTGGGTAGTGTGCAACACGGCGATTCGTGGCGGGACATCGTTAGCCGCGAATTTTTACCCGAGCTCGACCAGGGTGAACTACGTACCGCCGATGGCAGACAGTACAGTATTTCCACCCGTCCTTTAGGCTACCAGCCGGGACAAATCCTGTTGCTAAGTGACGTTACCCAGACCCGTCAATTGCAACGTGCTGCCCAGCAAAACCTGCACCTGATGACCATGGGCAAAATGATGGCCAGTCTGGCACATCAGATTCGTACGCCCTTGTCCTCGTCCATGTTGTACCTGTCACAAATCGCCGAGGGCAACCTGGATGCGGAGAAAAATAAAAAGTTTACCGGCAAGGCACTGGACCGCATCAAGCACATTGAAAAGATGATCAATGACATGCTGGTGTTTGCTCACGGTGGGCAATTTCACATGAGTGATTTTGCCGTCGCTGACGTGATTCAGGAATTAAAGGACTTACTGCAACCCCAATTGAAATTACGTCAGGTAGAACTGGTGGAAACGGTCAAATCTCCTGAGATTGTCATTAATGGTAATAAAGATGCGTTGCTCGGTGCATTAAGCAACCTGTGTATGAATGCCATGGATGCAGGGCAGGCCGGTATGCGTATCGGGGTTGACGTGAAGTCCACGCAACAGGGTGATGTGGAAATCACCATCCAGGATAACGGTTGCGGTATCCCTGAGGCCTATGCCAAGGATATCTATTCACCGTCCTTTACCCTCAAAGGCAGCAGGGATCTGGTGCGGGCCTATCTCCCGGATATACGGGGAACCGGATACGGGCTGTCCAACGTTAAGAAATATATTGACAAACATAAGGGAAGTATTGAATTTCTCAGCCAGGTGGATAAGGGGACCCGGTTCGTCATCTCCCTGCCGGTGGTGGCCAAGACCCTGCTGGACGTTGAAAAGGACGAGATGATGAAAAAACCGGTGATCCGCCGGCGAAGAATCCTGGTGGTGGAGGATGAATCCGCGATTTCCATGGTATTGGAAAAGATTCTCACCAGCGACCCCTTCTACCACACGGTGCGTCTGGCAACCGATGGGGCCTCCGCCATTGAGATTATAGACTGTGAGCCCTTTGACCTGGTGAGCCTGGATTATATGTTGCCGGGCAGGATTAACGGACTGGATGTGTATACCCACATCCGGCGGACAAATAAAAAGCTCCCTGTGGTCTTTATTTCCGGAAACATACGGTTTCTGGAGTCCATGAAGACCCTGCAGGCATCGGACGGTTATTTGGATCATCTGTCTAAACCCTTTGAAAATCTTGTCTATGCGGACAAGATTAACCACTGGCTCCAAAATGAATAAACCGGTACAGGAGAACCTCAAGTCAGGTCGGATGCAGGGCTACATCCTGGGATCCGGCACCTGTGTTCCGTCGCTGACACGTCATCCCTGTGCCGCATTGATCCACACTGATGAATGCACTGTCCTATTGGATGCGGGGCCGGGGACCATGGGACAGCTTCTCAAACTCGGGGTGACCATTGATGAGATCGACATGATCTGTCTGAGTCATTTCCATCTGGACCATTGTGCCGAGATCGCCCCCTTTCTTTTTGCCACCAAGTATCCCGGCTTTGACAGAACCAGGCCCCTCACCCTCACCGGCGGACCCGGACTGACGGACTGGTTTGAACGGTTGAGCCGGGCCTTCAATCGTTCCATCGAGATGCCGGCAGAGCAGTTTTCCCTGGTGGAAGTATCCGAAGACGGGCAGATGGATTTCCGCGGATTGAACATCTCCCATATACCCATGGCCCATAAACCCGAAAGTATGGGGTACCGGTTTACGGACAAAACCGGATTTTCCCTGGTTTATTCCGGGGATACTGATGTGACAGAAAACCTGGTCCGACTGGCTGCGGGTGCCGATATTCTTATCTGTGAATCCGCCATGCCGGATGGGATGAAGATGCCGGGGCACCTGACACCGGCCCTGGCCGGAGAAATGGCGCAAAAGGCGGGTGTGGGAAAACTGGTGCTCACACATTTCTACCCGGAGTGCAGTACCGTTGATGTGGTGGCCCAGTGCAGGAAAGCTTTTTCCGGTGAAGTGGTTGCGGCGGCGGACCTTATGGTCCTCCATTGATGGATGAGGTGTTTCGGATGGCGGTGTCACTGTAGTTTTTAAACCGGAAAAATGCCGCTTCAAGGTGATTCGACAGCCGGTGGCATTGATCAACATCTCCTGTTTTCGCTGCCAGTTCAAGGTCGTGGGCTGTGCGGGATAGTTCTGCAGCTGTCAGGTTCGCCGCTCCGCCCTTGATCGAATGGGCTTCTGTGTTGACCGCCGCCAGGTTCTGTTTTGAAACCGCCGCTCTAATTCGGGGAAGCTGCGCTTCGATGGTTCTGCAGAACTCACCAATGACTTCCAGAAGAAACTCTTTGTCTCCGTCAAATTCCGCCAGTGCAGTGTCATAGTCAAAGGGCATTGGCCGCGGACTTACGGGCGCGGCCAAAGGCCGTGGCAGGGCCTGGGTCTTCCCCTCCGGTGTGGTCCATTCGCGAACAACTTTTAAAAAATGTCTCTTCCGCAGGGGTTTGGTGATGTAGTCATCCATCCCTGCAGCCAGACATTTTTCCCTGTAGCCTTTTATGGCATGGGCGGTCATGGCCACAATAGGGATTCCCTGGCCGGTTTCGCCACGGGACGCTTCGTGGTGACGTATCAGACGTGTGGCTTCATAACCGTCCATTTCCGGCATTTGGATGTCCATGAGGACAAGGTCAAATTCATCGGTGAGGAATGCGTCCAGAGCCTGGGCACCGTTTTCTGCCAGGGTGACGGCGTAACCTGCACCGGTGAGGGCACGGACGGCAATTTTCTGGTTTGTGGGATAGTCCTCAGCCACCAGCACACGGATGCCGTGACCCTCAATGATTTTGGCCCCCCCGGAATCCTCAGGTGTCAGTAGAAATTCATAGTCTTCAGGACCTGGTTCTGTTGCAGAGATGACCTTTTGCCGAAGCTCCGCGAGCTTCAGGGGGGTGGTCAGGCAGCCCCCCATATGGCGGATTTTATTCCGGTGAGTGCCCTGTTTTACCCCAATGGCAATCAGAAGAATCAGTGGTACCCGGTCACAATCCGGAAGCGTCCTGATATCCCGGGTCAGAGCGATGCCGTTCATATCTTCCAGGCCGGGATTTCCGATGATCAGATCCAGGCTGGAGGGCACCCCTGAGGTGAGAAGGCGGGCCGCTTCAGCAGTGGTGGCAGCAAGAAGCGGCCGCCACCCCAACGCCGACAGGTAGCTGTCCAGAACAAACCGGCTGTTTTGATTTTCATCGATCACCAGAATTTTTTTGGGTACGTCAGTCGGCTGGATTTGCATAGGTTGCTGCCTGTGATCCGGTGCCTTTTCCAGATGGAGTGAGAACCAGAACGTTGTCCCTTTTTCAGGATTGCTTTCCACCCCGATGTTACCGTCCATCAGCTCAACCAATTGTTTGGAAATAGTTGTTCCCAGACCGGTGCCGCCATACTTACGTGTGGTGGACTGGTCCGTCTGACTGAAGGCTTCAAATATGGTATTTATTTTTTCATTTGGTATGCCGATACCGGTATCCGTTACCGTAAATCTGAGCGCCACTTCCTCCCCTTGGGTCGGCTGGGGGTCGCAGGACACAAAAATCTCACCATAGGTGGTGAATTTGACCGCGTTGCTGATCAGATTGGTGAGAATCTGCCTGATTCTGCCGGGATCCCCGATGAGGCGGGAGGGCACCTTGGGGGACATATAGGAGATGAACGCCACTTTTTTACCTAAAAGACCCGTGGCCAGGGACAGGCAGGCCTGTTCGAAAATTTCTCTGGGATCAAATTCAATGGCTTCGATTTCTAATTTTCCCGCCTCAATCTTTGAAAAATCAAGGATTTCGTCAATGATTCCCAAAAGCTGGTCCGCCTCGGCATCAATGGTGGTAAGGATATTCTGCATATCCGGGTCCGTGGCTTTGTCCGCGGCCAGTTCGGTCATTCCGATGATACCGTTGATGGGGGTTCTGATTTCATGACTCATTTTGGTAAGAAACTCAATCTTGGCCCTGCCGCCTGCTTCCGCCTGAACCATCGCCTTCTGAAGCTTTTGCTCCATGCGGATTCGTTCTTTAAGCTGTGCCTTCAGCAATCGGCCCTGATCCGCCACAAGGGAAAAGGCGTTGGCAGACCGGATGGATAGTACGAAGGTCTGGGAGAACATAAAGGCCAATAGGCCGAAGGACACTAAAAAATTACTGGCCCATGTGAAATTAGATGCAAAAATGTCGTTAAGGGTGGTTGCGAATAAAACGCCAAAACCGATGCAGAAGAGGGTGGTCTGTCTTTTGTTGCGCGGGAAAGCCCGGATCAAAACGTAGAGCACATAGATCCCCCCGCAAATGGTGATCATATGGTAGATGGGCAGGGTGTGGGTATAAACGATCGCCGGTGTCAGGATGACCTGGATTGAGAAGAGACATCCGGCGATAATGAAGGCATTGATCACTTTTCGTGAACTGGTTTCCCTGAACAGGCTGTGGATGAACAGCAGCAACACCGGAGGCGCAGCATAGAAAGTCAGAAACTCAATTTTCATGCAAAATTCCCAGGAAAATCCCGGAAGCACCTGAAATAGATAACGCTCTCCTGTGGACGCCGTTCTCAGCGCGATCAGGAGGCTGAGTTGAAAAAAATACAGGAAAGACGGATCTTCTTTTCGAAGGCAGTACTGGGCCAGGTGGTAGAAGGCCATGAAGATCATGCTGCCTATCAGTAGAAAATCCACCAGGAGCCGTTGTTCCCTGATTTTCATGAGATCTTCTTCCGTGCCAAGGATGATAGGCCAGAATATACCCCCTTTTT
>JAKSBB010000170.1 GCA_022361315.1 Desulfobacterales bacterium | reverse complement strand
GGATGCGGCGGAGGGTGTGGCGGCTTGGCCGATCGTGTCGTTGAGCGATGAGACGTTGGACTTGTACGAGGGTGCGTTGGGCGCGATGAAGCGGGGTGAAGCGGGGCGTGCGGCGGCGTTGTTGCGGGGCGCGATGGATCAGCCGAACGATGCGCGGGGTTCGTGGGGTTTTTTGATGTATGCGACGGCGCTGATTCAGTCGGGGCAGATGGAGGAGGGGCGGCGGTTATTGCGGGCGCGTGTGGAGCGTGAGCCGGGCCTGGTGGAGGCGTGGTTGATGCTGGGTGAGTGGGAGACGGCGCGGTCGCTGGTGCGTTATGACGAGGAAGCGTGGGCGCGTTTGCGTGGCGGGTATAGCGCGCGGTTGGGTGCGGCGTTGAGTGGTGCTGGGCCGACGGAGTAGTCGGGCGGGGCGGGGTTGCAATGGCGGGGCCGATGGCGGACAGTGGTCGCCATGGCACGCGAACTCAAAGACAAGGTGATGGTGATCACGGGCGGCTCGGCGGGCATCGGCGCGGCGACGGCGGTGGCTGGTGCGCGGGCGGGGATGAAGGTGGTGATCGCGGCGCGGCGCGATGAGGCGTTGGAGCGGGTGGCGGCGCGCGTGCGCGAGGCGGGGGGTGAGGTGTTGACGGTGGTGTGCGACGCGGCGAGCGACGCGGACGTGTCGGCGCTGGCCGAGCAGACGGTCGAGCGGTTTGGCGGGATGGACGTGATGTTTGCCAACGCGGGGTACGGGCTGTTCATGCCGGTGGAGCACATGACCGACGAGGCGACGCGCCGGATCTTCGAGGTGAACTACTACGGGACGATTCGTTGTGTGAAGGCGGCGGTGCCGCTGATGCGGAAACGCGGGGGCGGGCACGTCGTGATCACCAGCAGCATCGTGGGGCGCGTGGGGTTGCCGTTTTATGCGCAGTACAGCGCGACGAAGGCGGCGCAGGACGCGCTGGGGACGGGGCTGCGGGTGGAGCTTGAGCCGGACGGGATCGACGTGTCGGTGCTGTACCCGATCGGGACGAAGACGGAGTTCTTCGAGGTGAGCGCGAAGCTGGGCGATCGTGAGGAGGTGTTGGAGAACACGCCG
>JAKSBB010000800.1 GCA_022361315.1 Desulfobacterales bacterium | reverse complement strand
GATATCCTGAACCGGGTATTGGAACGCTTTGCCCCCATTGCCCCGACCTCACACACCCTGCATCTGGATATGGACCGTGATCTTCGGGATGACCACCGAATCGCCGAATGGGAAGAAACCGCGAGACAGGGTCTGGAACTGTGGGTGCCGGGGCTGGACGATCCGGCAAAGATATCGGTGGAGACCCTGTGGTACGATCCCAGCTCTTTGGCATCTCTGGTCGAAGACTTCAGATTATCTGTCTGCCTGGATGCCGGCCACCACTTCAAATACGGCTATGATCTTGCCAAAAGCTTAAGGTTGTTTGAAAACCGTATCCCTCTGATGCACCTCCACGGGGTGGATTTCAGTGCCCGGGATAAAAACGGACGGCCCAAAGATCACCAGGGGCTGGACCGGTATTCCGCAGATCATTTTCATCAGGTTGCGGACGCACTGAGTTCTTTTCAGGGAACAGTTTCTCTAGAGGTGTTCAACCTGGCCAATCTGAAGGCGTCCTTAGCCACTCTGGGCAAGCTATTTCAAGATATACCCTCCTTGGAGTAACTTCTAAATTAGGCTGGTTTTCATGTTTTTATTGGTTTTTACAAAAATCATGAAAACCACTTAATATTATTGATCATTGTCTGTCATTTTGATAGAGTTTTCATGTTTTGAATAGGAATTTAAAAAAACATGAAAACCGTTTGGTTTTAGAGGGGATTGAGATATGATTCCGTTCTCCGAATTGCAGTCCAAAACACACATTAATGCGACCCAATTATATGAAGCGCTTCTTGACGCCCAGATAAAATTTCGTTCCTATCGAGGAAGCATGACATGGAAGAGGGCAAAAGGCAGGGAGTATCTGTTCAGGGTCCGCGATAACTACGGCAACGGTGAAAGCCTGGGTGCCAGAACGCCTGAAACAGAAAAAATCTATGACACTTTCTATCGCAATAAATCCAAGATCAAAAGCAAGTTCAAATCCCTTAGGGATGAGGTCAAAGCCCATGCGCCAGTTTGTAAATCATTAAAAATTCAAAGGGTTCCAATCATTGCAGCCAAAATTCTGAGGGAACTGGATCAGAGGAGGCTGCTGGGTGATCATATAATAGTTATTGGAACAAATGCGCTATATGCATATGAAGCTGCTGCCGGCGTCATTTTTGAGAATAAATCAATCGCAACTGAAGATATGGATATTCTCTGGGATATTCGGTCAAAATTAAAATTAGGTATCCGGAAAGATACCAAACCTGAAGACTTTATTGATGTCCTTCGTAGGATTGATAAAACCTTTGATATTTACCAAGGTCAAAATTACAGGGCTTCTAACGATAAAGGTTATATGGTGGATCTTTTGAAGGCTATGCCATCTCCGGCGCACAAAATTGAGAGAGATCAGATTGGCGGCCCCGATGATCTGAAGGCGATTGAAGTGAAAAATCTTTCATGGCTTTTATCTGCGCCGAAATTTGAACAGATTGCCATAGGGTTTGACGGCATCCCTGTTCGCATCGTAGCACCGGACCCCAGAGCTTTTGCCTTACACAAATTCTGGGTTTGTGAACAAGTGGATCGTGATCCCCGAAAAAAAGGCAGGGATCAGGAACAGGCCATAGCCGTTGCCCAATTGGTTATGGAGCACCTACCGTATCTAAAATTTGCAGAAGAAGAAATGCGCATGTTTCCGGCAAGGCTTTTAAGGAAGTTCACCTCCGCAATTGAAGAACGGGACAATGACGAAGACTTTTCACTCGGATTTTAAAATGCTCCGGGAGTGCTTTATCCGTCAAGGTCTTATTAAGCTCCGGAGTTAAATCAAAAGCTCTTCATCCGTATTCCCGGGAAGCCCCTGCCAGGAGTTAAACCAGGTGTTCATATGGCTGTCGGAAACACCGACCCCAATGAGAAATAAGGTAGATTTAAAATACCCTTCAAGGGGATGACGGCCTTTAAAGGCACCGTCTTCGATGAGATCACTGGGGCGGTATGCCTTGGTCTCACCGGTTTTTTTCTGCTCAAGATAATGTTCATCCACTTTGTCCAGCAGCATGTCTGTGGTCGTGGTGAATCTGTCCAGGAGGAATTCCCCGTTGGGCCGATCGGCCAGGTTGTCTGCGGCGATCAGGAAGTCGGTTTTCATGAAGCCTTCGATCCGGTTTGTCACATCGATGAATTTTTCCAGACCGTCTCCGGCTGCTGCTGCGGCATGAAGGAAATCCTGGTCCACGGCATAATCAAGACCCTGAGCGGTTTCCATGAGTTTGTCAAAGATGGCGTAGCCGAATTCACTGGTGCCGGCTTCCACTTTGTCCAGGGCCTGTGCCGAAGCTTTCACCAGATCTCCCAGGGATTTTTGTCCCAGGGTTCTGGCATATCCCATGAACTCCTCGGTCCGGGCTTCGTCCAGCTTGGAGGTGACGGCCATCAGGTCCGGGAGTATTTCTTTTCCGGCGACGTCCGCCACGGCCAGGAAGGTATCCCGCTGGGCGCCGTCCATGTCGTTGAAGTCGTCAACCAGCGCTTCAAAATCCGGCATGGTTGCCCCGGCCGTCAGCAGGGTGTCCATCTGGTCCTCATCCAGGACTGCGTTGAGGTGGACATATTCCCGGGCCAGGCTCTCCTTGTCGGTTCCGGCGGAAATGGTTCTTTCCATGGCCAGAAAGTCTTCCAGCTCCTGTCCGGAAAGATCATCCACCTTGTCGATGTAGTCCGCCATGCCTTCCGGGTTGCGGTGGGCCGTATTGGCGGCGGTGAATAGGAAGTTTTCTAATTCTTCACCCCGGAGACTGCCCGCCGTGTTGGTGAGATCATCAATGTTGTCCGGCGACTGGGAGGCGGCATAGAGGAGGTAACTTCTCTCTTTCCCGCTAAGGTCTTCGGCTGTATCCACTAGGGTTGCTGCACGGGAAGGATTTGCGTCTGCAGCTGTTATGAAGTTGGTCAGGTCGGTGTAACCCAGGCCAGAGGCAAATGAAAATACCTCGCCCTGTAAATCACTTCCCATGCTTTCGGCTACACTCACGACTTCTTCAAAACGGCCCTCTGCCTTGAGGGCGGTGTTCAGAAAGTCACTTCGTACACCAGGTGTTTCAACCATCTTATCCACCACTGCTGTGAACCGGGTGAGGGTGGCATTGGCATCGGCTGCCAGGGCCAGGAAGGTGTCTCTGTCTGTTCCGGCAAGATTCCGGGTGGTGGCAATGAGTTGGGGTACATTTTCCTCTACACCCTGGGTGGCTTCCAGAAAATGTTCGGTGTTTTCCGGGGTGAGTTTGGCGGCAAAGTTCAGGAATTCCGATCTGCCTCTCCCTGTCATTTCCTGGGTAAGGGTAAGCAGGTTGGTCATCCCGTCTCCGGCGTCAACAGCGGTTTCCAGAAAACGGGTAAGATCGGCACCGGCCAGGAGGTCAGCCGTGTCAAGAAAACGCTCCAGTTCGTCACCTGCGCCGGCAGCGGCCTCCAGGAAAACTGCCCTGTCCTCTTCGTCCAGTTGCTCAACCTTTTCGGTGATTTTTTCAAGGGATGCCGGTGATTCCGCAACTGCGGCGATAAAGTTCTGAAGTTCACCGGCTTTAACACTGTCCACAGTCCGTCCCAGGGAATCGGCGGTATTTAAAAAGTTCATCAGCCGGCGTCCGGTAAGGCCCTGGGTCGCTTCAACCATGTTTTCCAGGTTATCCCCGCCATTCCTGAGTGCCGTGCTTAGGAACAGGGAGCGCTCCTCCCCCTCCAGGTCTTCCACCGTGGTGATGAATTCTTCCATAACCAGTTCCTCAGCATCCCCCAGAACGGCCAGGAAATTGGTACGGTCATTGCCGGTCAGCTCCTGGGTGAGGAGGGTATCGATACTTTCCCAGAGTTCATGATCCGGTCCCAACTCAAGGTAAACCGAGCGGAGACTCTCCATTTCAGCCATGGAGAGGACTGCATCCAGGTCTTCGGCTTTGGATTTGGCTTCGGCGGATTTATCAACATCGTATACATAGGCATCGGATTGTGATGCGGAAGATGAGGTGTCCGGGGTATAACGGATGCTGATCTGATCGCCCGGGTTGACTCTGACTGCATATGTTGTGGTGTCTGACTGAACCTGGATACTCATGCCTCTTCCTTTCGAAACTTGGATACTATGGAAAATGATAAGCCTACCATCGGCAACACCGGTAAACTTCTTTAATAGTATTGATAAAAACGGT
>JAKSBB010001090.1 GCA_022361315.1 Desulfobacterales bacterium | reverse complement strand
TGTCACTCCGGTCGCTGCCCAGCCTGACGATTTTAATAGTCATAATCTATCTCCTGTTCTCTATTCTTAAAATCCAGACAAAACCCGTAGACCTGCAGTTCCCCCTGTTTGAAATCCAGGTCAGCACAGCGCTGAAACCCCATGCCCTCATACATCTGCCAGGCCACGGCCATGGCCCGGGTGGTGTGAAGCACCACACCTTTTCGTCCCAGGTCTTCCGCCCGGTGGATACAGGCCAGCGTCAGGGCTTTGCCCACGCCCTGCCGCCGGGCATCCGGGCTGACCGCCAGCAGCCGGATACCTGCATATTCCGTGTATGTGGATGCATTGCCACAGGCGTTATAGACTGACATGTCACGGACAAAGGTAACGCCGCCGAGAAGGGTGGCGGCATCACTGACAGCCACCAGGACTTCGGTTCCCGGACCGATTGCCCTTGCCCCCACATCGGCCAGCATGGCGTAATATTCGGGTTGAATCTCGGGACCGGGCATATCCGGCAGTCCTGCGTAAACATCCACAGTCATCCTCCCGAGTACCTCATAATCTGAGGGCTGGACATATCCTATGGAAAACGATCTACTTCTGTATTCAGTCATCATATTCCTCCTTTGCCCTTCAGGTATACCGAAACCCTCCCATGGCCGTCTGTGACCTGGGTCACCAAGAATACGATTTATTGACTGATGTATGCCTCCAGGCCCTCCGCATCCAGAATTTCGATTTTCCCGCGCCCCAGCGCCAACAGTCCTTCATCCGCAAAGCTGTGGAGCACCCGGGTGACCATTTCACGGACTGTTCCCAGTTCATCCGCCAGTTCCTGGTGGGAGATCCGGATAACAGCCCCCTTTCGCTTTAAGGCCCCGGCCAGGCGGCGGTCAAGACGATGGAATGCCACCTCTTCCACGAGCTGCATCAACCCGACGATACGGTGGGAGATCAGAGAGAAAACAAACCGGCGGAATGCCGGAGCGGCCAGTAATCGGTCAAAGGCGGAATCCGGCAGCATGATCAGCCGTGCCTCCGCCTTGACCTGGCCTGAAGCATTATATGGGGTGCTGCCAAGCAGACAGCCGGCACTGACAATACAGGCATCCCCTGCCCTGACATGGTAAAGGGAAAGCTCTCTGCCACTTTCGCTCTGCTTGAACACCCTCAGGTCTCCGGACAACACAAAAGGGAAAGCCCTGCAGGGATGGAACGCGTCGAATACCCGGGTCCCCCTCGGGAGGGTCTGGGATTGCGCCTCTGTCAGCACCTCATCTACAAGTTCTTCATCCAGGTCTTCCAGAACCGGATACAGCCTATATAGAGCGACGCGTTCATCACCAGAAATCATAGGGGATTGCCTCCTTATGCCGTTAAATTGTTACCGTCCATTATATCATCTTGGACCTAGTCGGTTTCACCATGCTCAGGAAGAGAAGTCAACCTGCGTATTAACACCACAGCCTGTCTTGACAGCCTTTCCCCCGAGATGATAAGTCAACTCAAACCTTGAGGATTCAATCGAATATTAGTCAATAAAGAGAGCGCTCATGAAAAAACCTGATATGAGAAACCAGGACATGAAAAAAAAGAATCTCATCGCCCAGTGGGCCTTTGATACCCGGCCCATTCTTGGACGATTCCACCTCTGGCTGGAAGATGTCAGGGAGGAATGGATTCGCGGCCCGGAGAATACCCAAAATGCGAAGGGTGCAAATGGCAATGGAATGGCTGACACGGTCTCTTTCACCGATAGCAGAACCGAAAAAATGCTGGCCATGACCTCAGCGGTGACGGCCCTTGGCACACGGCTGTTCGGCCGCTATGGAGAAGGCAGAGACCTGGATAAAAAAGCGCTGAACCTGGTGAAAAAAGATGCCGATGCCATCTCCGCCTATGCCATGAGCGAAAGCCTCTGGTATCTGTCCCGGACCCTGCCTGAAAACCACGCCATCATGGTATGTCTTGGAGAAGGCCTCATGCCCAAAGCCGGAGAATCTTCGGAAATGGGCGCCAACCCGCTGCTGGGATTCGGCAGGGTCTATGCCCGGCCCCAGGTGGCCAAATACCTTGAGGCATGCGTTGTAAAGCTGATTAACGATCCGGACTACACCTGGGACCAGTTCCGCAGGGCGGTGGTAAAGAGAGATATCACCGTGTGGGGAGCGGCCATCGACACCCTGGAAAACACCTCCCGGTTTGCCAAAGGGGAACCCACCGGCCCCATGAGTATCCTCCATCTCTTTGACCAGCCCCTCATTATTTCGGACCAGTATGAAGGATACGTGGGGTGCCTGGTGCTGCCCAGAACGGTGGTGGACACCGCCGCCTATAAATCCATTCTGGTGAATTACTTCACCCCCAGGCAGATGGTGATGACTGCCATCCGGGACGCCTATCCGGATATCGACCCCGGCAACGTTCATGTCTGGACCCTTACCGGGGAACAACGCCGTCCCAGAATCGGAAAAATCTGGGACCAGTGGACGGCCGCCGGCGCCCACCTCATTAACGGAGACTGGAACCTGCCCACAGGGTTCCCCCCCTTTACCGATTCCGGCACCTACGCACCGACCTTTGCCGTGAAGCCCTGGACCGACGACCAGGGGGATACCCATTTGCTGGTTGTTGACGGTTACGCAGCCTCAGCCGAAGCCATCCAGGCCGCAAGCCTGTCCACCATTCTGGATCTGGATATCTCACTGGCCGTCCTCTCTTCAAAATTCCAGCTTCCCTACGACAGGGATGCAGCCAGCATGAAGCTGGACCCGGACGATGCCCGGTTTCCAGAACGCCTGTCCCGGGATATTTTTGAAAAAGAGGTGGATCCGGACCTGGTGGCCATCTACCGGGAGAGCATCCGTCTGGCAAAAAATGCTGGCATCCCTCTGGATACACGGACCATTTCGGCAGGGGACCTGATTGCGGAAAAACGGTGGCAGACCCTGGCCACATCGGGTTACATGCTGCCCGACCCATACAGCGGCGCCCCCGGTGTGACCCAGGTCTCAGACGATACCTGGGAGGTGACCGTACGAATGACCTCTGAAAACGGGGACAAACATATCACCTTTGCCCTGCGTCTGGTGGAGCCCTTTGACCAGAGCAAACTGGTATTCTCTCCCCTGCTCAACCGCTTTCTCAAAGGAGAGGATTTCAGCACCCGCCCCGTAAAGGTGTCGGACTCCGGCCGCATACGAAACGAATTGATGACCCTTTGCACAGACGCCCTGGAGCATTTCGGCCCCAAGGTGGTCCTGCGCTTTGATAAAATCCCCAAGGCCACCATTTCCGATGAAGAACAGGTCCGTCTTCGGGATATACTGACCTGGTACAAGGAAAACTATCCCATCTGGTTCGAGTGGCTTGAACTGGATTGACCAAGTTTAATAGCTTGACTTGGACTGACCCGGTTCGAGTGGCTTGAACTGGATTGACCAAGTTTAATAGCTTGACTTGGACTGACCCGGTTCGAATGGCTTGAACTGGATTGATTCCGATTCTCAATGAACTGACACACAATTAGGAGAACCCCATGACCGCACCTTTTCAGGTATATTTTCCCGGTAAGAAAAAAGTAGATGTTCAATTT
>JAKSBB010001035.1 GCA_022361315.1 Desulfobacterales bacterium | reverse complement strand
TCACTCTTCGTGGGGCTGTAGCTCAGCTGGGAGAGCGTACGGCTGGCAGCCGTAAGGTCAGGGGTTCGATCCCCCTCAGCTCCACCACTCAAAATATGAAAGCCACTGTGGTTCAGGTGGCTTTTTTTATTTTCAATTATCCTGCCCTCCTTATTCAACCCGGAAATGCCATTACTTATCCGGTGGCCCGGGTATTAAATTGAATTTTGGTCTTCCCGCAATGTTTTAATTTTGTTAGATTCGCCTCGATATACATATGCTTTACCGAAGGACTTTAAGAGAATGAGAAAATTTAAATCAGCAAAGTTGCAAGAAGAACAAATTAAAGATTTAAAAGGATTGGAAAAAAAATTAGGGGATGATGTGTATGTGATTGCCATCGAGAAACCATCCCCGCCCCAATTTTTATTGGAAGCCAAAATATCACCCAAAACCTGGGAAATGATAGATAAGGTATATCCGGATATGGACGTCCCGTCGTCCTACCCATCAAAAGACGAAGCATTCGCAGTAAAATCAAAACTAAAAGTCTTATTATCAGGGAAATGGGCAAAAAAATATAAAAAATGCCCCATCAGAGTCCGTGAAGTATAGAGCCCCCACTAGTGCCCCGTAAATTTCCTGTTTCCAACTAAGAACATATAAAAGTCAAGCGGATCAGGCAGCCGGGTAAATGACTGGGCCGTTGACAAAACCGCCGGGTCTCACCTATACAGAATAGCGGGACGGGAAAACGCCAAACACGAAAGGAAAGCCGCCATGGGCAATACCTACACCATCCATCCGGTTGTCATGGGCACCAAGGTCTTCGACAAAAGCATGATGACCTATCAGTATAACCAGGGCAAAACCTTCACCATCCCCATCTTCACGTGGATCATCAAGGGCGGGGAGAAAAATATCCTGGTGGATACCGGTGAGATGAACCCCATCCGGTCCGAGGACCGGGAAGCCGCCATCAACGGAAAGATCTATACCTTTGAAGAGGGCCTGGCCCGTCACGGTCTCACCCCGTCCGACATCGATATTGTCATCCACACCCACCTGCACATGGACCATTGTGAAAATGACTATAAGTGTGAAAACGCTACATTTTATGTCCATGAAGCGGAGCTGGCATCCATCCACGATCCCCACCCCCTGGATTACCGGTACCTGGAAGACTACATCGATGATGTGGAGGAGAACGGCCAGGTATCAGTGATCAAAGAGGATACGGAAATTGTCGACGGCATCCGGGTGGCCCATACTCCGGTCCATACCCGGGGCGGTCTGACGGTATATATCGATACCCCAAAGGGAACGGCGGCCATCACCGGGTTCTGTATCATTGATGAGAATTACGATCCCCCGCCGGAAATCAAAGGGATGGAGATGGACCTCATCCCGCCGGGCACCCATGTGGACGTTTATTCAGCCTACGATATCATGGCAAAGGTAAAGGCCGAGGCCGATATCCTGATTCCCCTGCATGAACCCAGGTTTGCCTCGGTTGAGTGTATCGGCAACTGATCGGCGTCTGAGAGGCGGCCCGTCCCGTTTTCAATCCCCGTTTTAAATGGGGTAACAAGAATTTCGGAATAAAAACAAGCACTCCGGGTATCTCCTAGTTAGTCTTACGATCCGGTGGCAGGGAGAGGTTTGATACCGCGGCAGAATTGCGTTCTGCCGTTTCCCATTTTCACCAGCCGGTATTGAACCATCCCTGACATAACGCTTTCAAAGGAGATACATATGGCTGAAAAATCCAAAGGTAAGAACAAACAAGTCCCCGCATCCGAACGGACCACCTGCGAAGCCACCCGGCAAATGCTGGAGAAGGCCCGGCGGGACGGGGTGATTCTTGATCTGGACCGCGGATATGACATGAAGCCCTGTCCCATCGGGGCGGAATCCGCCTGCTGTAAACACTGCTACATGGGGCCCTGCCGTATCAATCCCAGAGATCCGTACAAAAAAGTGGGGGTGTGCGGGGCCACCATCGATACCATCTCGGCCAGAAACTTCGGCCGGAATGTGGCCACGGGTTCGGCTTCCCACAACGACCATGGACGTCACATCCTGGAATTGTTCCGGAGTATTATCGAAAATAAAACAAAGGATTTTTCCATCGAGGACACCCAGAAGCTGGAACGGGTGGCCACCTCCATCGGTATTGAGGTGGAGGGGCGCGAGGTGTACGATGTTGCCAAAGAGCTCTGCGATGAACTTGAAAAAACCTTCTCCAATGTGGACGGGGAAATGCCCTTTGTTAAACGGGTGCCCGAAGCCACCCTGGAACTCTGGCGCAAGGACGGTATTGTTCCCAGGGGTGCCATGATTGAAGTCATGGAACTGATGAGCCGGACCCATATCGGCTGCGAC
>JAKSBB010001252.1 GCA_022361315.1 Desulfobacterales bacterium | reverse complement strand
CATCCGCCAGCCCGTCAGCTTTGGCTCCCCGGTTTCCAAATCACCGATGGAGGCGAAGGGAAAGCTCTCCATGGAAATCTGATCGTTCCTTTCCTCATTGTATCCCATGGCCTTGATGACGATATTTTCGAACTGCTTCATCTCCTCAGGTGAACGGGGTACGTATACCCGTTTCCGGTTGCCGCTCTCATCGGTCTGGTATTCATAGCTGCCGTCAATAACCGCAGCCACGGACAGCCTGCTCAATGTGGCCATGGGTTTTTGGGTTTCCCTGATCCGGCGGCTGATTTCATAGTTCACCGTATCATCGCTCTTATTGATCCGTTCATTGATCTGTTCCCCGGTCTGGTCCTCGTCCGTGATGGGATTAACACTGGAGGGGATGCCGATATCTTCGGTGCTTTGAGTCACACGTTCGGCCTTGTTCTTGCGGCTGCGGATAAACTCACCCCCGCGTTCAAAGGGGTCGTAAATCTCTTCATTGACATTGTTTTTGGAAAAATCCATTTCCGAGGTCACCCGGACAATAGCCTTATCTTTGCCCACAATGCGCTCCAGCATGGTCTGAATTCTTCGGGTGAGATTTTCTTCGTAACGCACCTTGTACTGATACTGGGCATCGGCCAAATTTTCGGCGTCAATTCGTGCCTGTTCCGCCTCGGACTTTCCTTCAAATAGAATTCGCCCGGCCGTATCGACGATGGTCACCAGCTTGGGGGTGAGATCCTGAACAGCGGAGGCCACCAGATGGGCAATGGAGGCAACCTTTTCCTTATCCAGATCCGTCAAAAGCTCCAACAGGATGGATGCGGAGGGTTGCTTGGTTTCCTCCACAAAAACCGACTCCTTGGGCAAGACAATCATGACCCGGGCATTTTTAACTTCATCAAATGCCTTGATGGTTCTGGCCAGTTCTCCCTGGAGCGCCCGCTTTTTATTGATCTTCTGAACAAACTCCGTTGTTCCGAATTCGGTTTTATCAAAAATCTCGTACCCGACCCCCTCTCCTTTGGGGATGCCTTCTTTGGCCATGGTCAGCCGGATATCATATACCATTGTCTCCGGCACCATGATGGTCGTCCCGTCACCCGTCAGGCGATAGGGGGTGTTCGAGGACTTCAGCACCTCAACAACGGCCGAGGCATCTTCCTTGTTCAACCCTGTATAGGCCGCCCGAAACGTGGTTTTATT
>JAKSBB010000361.1 GCA_022361315.1 Desulfobacterales bacterium | reverse complement strand
GTCCGCACCCCGGACGCCCCCCAAAATTACGAGGTACCCCCCATGCAGGAAACAATAAGTGCCACACCGGAAAACCCGTCAGCCCCATCAGAAAAAGGCTTTACCCGATTTTTAGGCAACTACGATCCCATGATTTTCATGGTAACCGCCGCCGTCACCCTCTTTGCCGTGGTCTACGGCCTGGTCTCCCCCAAAAGCTTTGATGCGGGGCTGTCCGCAGTCCAGTCCTGGATCACCTCCAGGTTCTCATGGTTTTTCATCCTCTCCGTTGCCGTTTATCTCGGTATCATCATTGTCATTGCCTTCAGTAAATACGGCAGCATGAAACTGGGCAAGGAAACGGACAAACCGGAATTTAGCTACATCGCATGGATCGCCATGCTCTTCTCCTGCGGCGTGGGTGTGGGCTACGCCTTCTGGGCCGTGGGGGAACCCATCATGCATTATTTCAACACTCCTTACCTGGCGGAATCCGCCACCCCGGCCGCCCGCCCGGTTGCCATCCAGATCGGGATCATGCACTGGGGGATTCACGCCTGGGGAATCTTCGCCCTGGTGGGACTGGCCATTGCCTTCCCGGCCTACCGGCTGGGCAAACCCATGAACGTATCCATCTCCCTCTACGGCCTGTTCGGGGATAAAATCACCGGCAGCCCCCTGGGACGGGTCATTGAAATCATGGCCGCCTTTGCCACCATCGCCGGGGTAAGTACGGCCCTTGGACTTGGTATCATGTCCACCAATGCGGGCATCGAACACATTTTCGGCAGCCCCTTAGGCACCACCGGCCAGCTGATCTTCATGGCCATCCTCATCGGCCTGTACATCCTCTCCGCCGTGTCCGGCATTGAAAAGGGAATTAAAAACCTGTCCACCATCAACATTGCCATTGCCTTCCTCTGGGGGGCGTTCATCCTCTTCTCCGGTCCCACCCGGGAACTGCTGGGCCTGATGGTGCAGACCGCAGGATCATACATCGACAACTTCATCTTCGTGACCTTCTGGACCGACGCCAACGCCACCAAAGGCCAGTGGATCGAGTGGTGGACCGTATTCTACTGGATCTGGTGGATTTCCTGGGGCCCCTTCTGCGGCGGTTTCGTGGCCCGGATTTCCAAGGGCAGAACCATCCGTGAATTCATCATCGGTGTCTGCCTGGTGCCCTCCCTGGTGGCCATTGTCTGGTTCTCCATCGTGGGCGGCGGCGCACAGGCGGCCCAGATCGCCGGCACCGCGGACATTGCGGCTGCACTGAAGGCCGACATGGGCTCCGGTATCTACGTCCTGCTGTCCACCTACCCCATGGGGTCGTTTATGGGTATCGTGGTCTTTTTGAACCTGATCATCTTCCTGATCACCTCTGCGGATTCCGCAAGTTTCTTCGTGGCCATGCAGATGTCCGGCGGACAGACCGAGCCGAACACCCCCATGAAATTGATCTGGGGCATCTTCATCGGCTCCCTGGCCCTGGTGCTCCTGGCTTCCGGCGGGCTTGCCGCCCTTCAGAAAGCCTCGATCATCGCAGGCGCCCCCTTTGCCATTGTGACCTTCATGATGGCCGCCTCCCTGTTCAAAATGCTTCGATCGGCCTATAATCAGAACCCATAAACCAATCAGGAAAAGCAACCATGCCTTTACATAACACCCTGGAAGTGATTTCCAGCGACCAGTTCGATAAAATACACGATGCCTCACTCAAGATATTGAAGGAGACAGGCGTCCAGTTTCACAGCGACGAGGCCCTTGACCTGTTCAGGGCAAACGGCGCCCGCGTGGACGGCCAGACCGTATTCATCACGGAAAAAATGGTGGGCGACGCCCTGGCCACCTGCCCTAAAACCTTTGAATGGACCGCCCGCAACCCCGCACACAGCGTGACCGTGGGCGAAGGTTTCCTGGTGCAGCCCAACGTGGGGCCGGTATTCATCCAGGACCTGGACAACGGCCGCCGCAAGGCCACCCTTGAGGACTATGCCAACGTCATCAAGATCTGCCAGGCCGGCGAATACGTCCACCTCAACGGTACCATTCCCGTGGACCCCGCGGATGCCGAAGGCGAAGCAAAACACCTGCGCATGATGATGGAGATCCTCAAACATACGGACAAGCCCATGATCGGTTTCTGCTTCGAGAAAGAAAAGGTGCTGCAGAACCTTGAAATGGCATCCATGGCCTTCGGCGGCGGAGATTTTTTCGAAGATCACCACTGCCTTGGGGTCCTGGTCAACCCGCTGACCCCTTTAGGCTTTGCCGACGAAACCTGCGACACTATCATTGAATACGCCAGGCAAAACCAGATCACCCTGCTGGCCCCCTGCATCATGGCCGGTATCTCCGGCCCCATCAGCCTGCTGGGCACCGCCGTGCTCCAGAATACAGAACTTCTGGCCGGCATCGTTCTCACCCAGCTTGTCCGCCCCGGCGCCCCGGTGGTTTACGCCACCGCCTCCACCACCGGCCACATGCAGACCGGCAGCTTTGCCGCCGGCACCCCGGAAGCCATGCTCATCAACACCCCCAACATCCAGATGGGCAATGATTACTACAAGCTGCCCACCCGGACCATGTGCGGCATCACCCATGCCAAGGCCGTTGACTGCCAGGCCGGATACGAGACCATGATGAGTCTGCTCATGGGGGTTCTCAGCGGCGCCAATATCGGTGTCCAGTGCCTGGGCACCATCGATGCCCTCATGACCCTGTCCTATGAAAAGATGATCATCGACCAGGAGATTATCTCCCGGGCACTGCGCATCAAACAGGGCATCTCCGCCACGGCCGAGGACCTGGCTGTGGAAACCATCCAGGCCGTGGGGCACGGCGGCACCTACCTGACTCATCCCTCCACGGTCCTGGCCTGCAGAAGCATGTGGACCCCCGACATATCCGACTGGCGGTC
>JAKSBB010000463.1 GCA_022361315.1 Desulfobacterales bacterium | reverse complement strand
TCAAGGAATCCGGTAACGGACGGGAGGGTTCCAAGTATGGGTTGGATGATTATTTAGAGATAAAGTACCTCTGTATGGGAGGAATCGAGTAGTCCTCGTTTCTAAAAGCTGTTCAGCACTTAAAGGGTCAGGGCGGATCACGGTATCCGCCTTGACTTTTTTCGTTTCGGATTCATTTTTAATTGTTATGCATTGCTTATAAAATTTGTCTGGGGACGTAATGGATAGTACAAAAAACCTGAGTGTCGTATTCGGCCTGATCATCTTTCTTCTCATCTGCATGTGGATGTTCTCCTTCTATTTTCTGAACACCATAGCAGGGGAGGTGAAAAATCTTTATTTCCATCCCTATGCCGTGTCCAATGCCGCCCGAAACATCAACATCAACCTGGTGTCCATGCACCGGTACATGAAAGATGTGGTCCTGGCGGAAGATGAAGCCCAGCTGACCATGGCCACAGGACTTGTGGGGGATCATGAGCAGCAGGTCCTGGAAAATTTTGAAACCATATTCGACCGGTACCTGGGAAAGAGAACAGACATCCAGACGGCCTATAAGGCATTTATAGACTGGAAGTCCATCCGTGAAGAGGTGATAACCCTCAAGCGCCAGGGCAGGGACCGGGACGCGGCAGCGATTACAAAGGGCAAAGGGGCTGAGCATGTGGCCCTGCTGAACAAGGAGACCCAGCATCTGATTGATTTTGCAGACAATAAGGCGAAGGCCTTCCTCAATGCCGCCAACGACGGCAAACAGCAGGCCCTTTTCATCATTACCACCCTCTGGACCCTCACCCTGGGGATTTCCATCACCATCTCCATCTATTCCATCCGCCATCTGAGGTATACCCAGGCGGATATGCGGAAACGGATTCACCTCATCGATCAGAATATCATGATGGCCAAGCTGGATAAAAACGGGGCGGTTCAGGATATCAGCAACAGCCTCTGTCGGTATCTGGGGGTCATGAAGAAGGAGATGCAGGGACAGACCGTCCATTTTTTTATCAACGATGAGAACGGCGATACCCGGCCCGAACACATCCTGCGCATCGCCTCAACCGGTAAATCCTGGGAGGGAGAGATCTGTAGAAAAACAAGGGACGGCAACATCCAGTGGATCCACTCCATTGTGCACCCCGACCTGGACGACAATTATAATATCGTGGGCTATACCAACATCATCGACGATATCACGGACCGGAAAGCCGTGGAGGAATTGTCCGTGACGGATATGCTCACCTCCCTTTACAACCGCAGGTATTTCGACTATGTGATCGAAAAGGAGATCCGGGCCTCCCACCGCAACAAGACCTCCATTGCCTTTGCCGTCATCGATATCGATTATTTTAAAAAATACAATGATCAATACGGGCATCCTTCCGGTGACAATGTCCTCATGCATGTGGCCCAGGTGTTGAAACAGTCACTTAAACGGTCAAACGATTACGCCTTCCGGCTGGGCGGTGAAGAGTTCGGGATAATTATCTCCATCAATGACATGGCACAGGCAAATAAATTTTTCGACGCCCTGAAGGACCGGGTGGAATCCCTTAAGATCGAACACGGGGGCAGCGATGTGTCCGATTACCTTACCATCTCCGTCGGGGCACACACAAGCATCCAGGGGGCCATGATGAACAGTAACCAGATGTATCTGAAGGCAGACGAAGCCCTCTACCGGGCCAAACAGCAGCGGAATTTTGTGGTGGTGACCTGAGCTGTTTTTTATTTGGCTTTCCGGCCCTTAATCATCCGAATCCGATGACAGACTGGCGATATAATCCTGGATGGATTCCAGTTCCGCCAGGTAGGAGTCCAGCTCGGTATATTCCTCGGCCATGATTTCGTATTTTTTATCGATGCGCTCCATCTCTTCCTCATAGTCGGTTTCCAGCCGGTCAATGGTGCTTTCAATGGCGTCGATTTCCCCTGAGATGTATCCGTCGGACAGGGCATAATCCCCGAAGGCATCGTTGAGAATATCACCCAGGCCGGTCTCCGTATCCGTTCCCAGCAGCATGTCCACGACATCGTCGTAGTTTTCTTCAAGTTGCTGGCTCAGTATGTCTTCATCAAGGGTCAGGGTACCGTCGCTTTCCAGTTCAACCCCCAGATCCATGATGCTGGTGACGGAACCGCCGGTGTCCACAACGGTGGAGAACAGGTCCGGAAGGGCCTGCTCCAGGGCGCTGGCCGTGGAGCTGAGCGCCAGGGTTCCCCAGGCTTCCGTGTCTTCGTCGTAATCGTCATTTTCATCGATCTCCGTGATCAGGGTGTTGTACATCTCCACAAGGCTGATGATATCTGCTTCTAGGGACTCGGTGTTGTTTTCTATACTGATGGTGGTGGTGCCGGTGTCGTAAAGATTCAGGGTGACCCCGTCGATGACGTCGGTGAGGGTCTGGTTCTCCTGGCGCTGGTAGGTCACCCCCTCCACCGTTACTTCGGAATTGAGGGATGATTCGTGGGGGGTGACGGTCATGGTTTCCGAAAATCCCAGGGTGGCGGCGGCCGGGCTGGCATCATCTCCCCAGTTCACGGACAGCGCTTCCAGTGTGCCGGCTTCGTTGATGGTCATTTTGCCGGTGTCCGGATCGATATCCACCTGGTAATCTTTGTTGGCCCCGTTGAGTTTGGATTCGTTTTCAAGGGCGATTTCAACAGCTTCGGCCAGTTCCTCTTCGGTGTCGTACGAGCCTTCCTCAATGGTGGCGGTCAGTTCCGTCCCGTATCCGTCGCCGTCGTCTTCCTGGAAAATGATGGTATCGTTGGCGGCGTCAATGGTCACCGCGCTGTCAAAGGAGATGGCCGTATCTCCGGTCATGGTGTATCCGCTGCCGTTTTCTTCCGTCAGGGTTAGTCCTGGAGGCTCGGTCACAACGGTGATCCGGTTGTCTTCGCCGCTGTCATCCGCCTCCAGCATCAGCTGGTAGGGATTGTCTCCGGTACCGGTGTCGATCACCGACACGGAGACGCCGGGGTTATCCTCATCCTCGTTGATCCGCTCCGCCAGGTCTTCCAGTGTGCTCTCCGCAGGGACGGATATGGTATAGAGATCCCCGTCTCCCAGTTTAAATGAAAATTCCATGGTGGGTGCTGAAAATCCCGTGACATCGTCAGATCCGGTGACCGATACCCGGCTGTCCTCACCAGTACCGCCGTCGGTGGCCTCAATCCGGATGTGGGTGGTACCGTCCTCGTCATCAATATAGGTGGAGGCCGTTACCAGGCTGTTGCCCTCATCGTCCTGATTGGCCGTATCTGCATTAATGGCGTCCGCAAGTTCTACGGCGGTCATTCCCCCTGCCGTCCCCGTAATGGTGAAGGTTTCGGGATCATCCTCCGGACCGTAACTGATCTCCAGGGTTTCCCCCTCTGCAAGAACGATGTCCGTATCACTGAACCCATCGGTGGATTCCTGGCTGGTGGGCACATACACGGTATCGGTCTCCGATGAGAACCCTTCGGAAATATAGGCGCTGCTGGAGGCCAGCCGGTTGACATCCATCTGGTATGATCCGGTATCCGTACCGTCCGCCGCAGATGCTGTGGCCACTTCCGTATCAGATACCGTGGTGGTGCGGCCCAGGTAGTTGGAGGACAGGGAC
>JAKSBB010001030.1 GCA_022361315.1 Desulfobacterales bacterium | reverse complement strand
ATGTCACCCCGCCTGAAGATGTCCGCCTCTATCTCAGCCGTAAAACCGATAGAAAACTCATCCGGGAAACCGACCATTTTGCCGGATACGACTATGAGATCCTGGCGGAGGGCAAACCCGGCAAAAACATGGAACCCTTCATCATACACGCCCCCTGGGAAATCATGCGGACATACAGCCACGAGGGAGAAGAAAGCATTTACGTCATTGACGGCGAGCTTGAATTCCACTACGGCGACGATGTCCATCATCTCAAAGCCGGTGACAATATCTACTTTGACTCTGTGGTTCCCCATGTGGGGAGAAGTATCGGAAAGGCCAAGGCCAAGCTTCTGGTGGTGATCTATTTCTACAAGCGGAACCGGCTGTAATTTCAATTTGAATTAATTCTTTTTCCCCCTTGAATCCCCCCGGGATTTATGTAAGTCTGGCCGAGGCAAAGACACCACACTGTTTCGCTGCTGTTTAGTTCTTACCTGCTGCTGCACGCTTCCTATACGACCGTCCGCCGCCGTCCATTGTTAATCCTAACGCCTAATTTTAAGCCAGAAGGAGAAAAATGATGTGCGCTCCAGTTAACATCGGATTTGCCGGAACAGATGCCAGAACCCTATTGTCCGCAGCCGTTGTCACCCAGACCGGCAGACTGGGAGACATCCACACCCACAAAGGGGTTGTGGTCCGGGGAATGCCCGCCATGCCCACCATTGCCAATGAGATCATGGGCTGGGATGTCGGCTTTATACCCACTGCGGATAATTCCGTGGAGAGCTATGCGGAGGCCATTGGAGACGCCATGGAAAAGGGGGCGCTGGATTACGTGATCCCCATGCCGGAATCCCTTCTCTTTAACGGCATCGTGGACAGGCTGGAAGACAAAGGCCTGGGGGACAAAATCGCCGGCCTGAGCCGGGCGGGGGCATTCATTGAAGGGGATAAAATCCAGTGCAAGGAGTTCTGCCGTAAAATCGGCCTTCCTGTGGCAGATGAATGGACCGTTGTTGATGCCAGATCCTTTTCGGAAGTATCGAAAATGGTCCTTGAATATATCCACACCTATGGCGGTGCTGTTCTGAAATTCCCATACAGCGCGGGGGGAAAAGGTGCCAGAATCATTCTGGATACCTGGGAGATGCGCGCAGTTTATGAGGGACT
>JAKSBB010000968.1 GCA_022361315.1 Desulfobacterales bacterium | reverse complement strand
GCAGAAGATTGCCTCTGTGGGCGAAGCCCTGGGGGCTGAGATCCATGCACCGGCCGACGGTACCATCGACAATATTGACGAAAGCTGTATCCGCATTCGGATAACAGCGTAGAAGTTTAGGACGCTAAAAGCGATTTAGGAGTTATCATGTCCAACGCAATCGGAATTTTAGAGCTGTCCAGCATCGCTGCAGGCTTTCAGGCCCAGGATGCCATGCTCAAGGCTGCCGATGTTACACCGCTCATGGCCAGAACCATCTGCTCCGGGAAGTATCTCATCATCATCGGTGGCACCGTCTCCGCAGTGAGCGCAGCCCTGGATGCCGGGAAAATAGAAGCCGCAGGCTTCCTCATCGAATCCCTGAACATCCCCAATGTGGATCCCCAGGTGTTCACCGCCATCTCCGGCAATGTGGATCTCACCGGCCGGGATCACAGATCCTTGGGGATTGTGGAGACGTTTTCCGCCACCCCCATCATTGAGGCCGCAGATGCTGCGGCAAAATCTGCAGATATTGTTCTGCTCCGGGTTCATGTATCCATGGCCGTGGGCGGCAAAGGCTTTCTGGTGCTCAACGGAGACACCGCTGCGGTCAATGCCGCCGTGGATGCCGCCTGTGACGCCGTTGGTGAATCCGGCATGCTGGTGAACAGGGTCATCATCCCCTCGGCTTCACCGGAATTGCTCAGGGAGTATATTTAATACAAACAGATGTGCACACCGGCTTTTCCGGAGTTTTTCTCTCTCCCTTGTCCGGAAGAGCCGGTTTATCTTTTCTTTTAAAGGCGGATGCATGAAGAAGATTATGTTTATCGGTAAATCAGGCTGCGGGAAAACCTCCCTCACCCAGGCCCTCCACGGCCAGGACATCACCTATCTTAAAACCCAGGCTGTCCGCTACCAGGGAATGGTGGTGGATACGCCCGGCGAGTTTGCCGAGAACCGCAGGTTCTACTCCGCCCTTATGGTATCCGCAGCCAAGGCCGATGTGATCGGATTTGTCCAGGACGCTACGGCCGGGGCTTCTATCTTTCCGCCCAAGTTCGCCTCCATGTTCAAGAAAAAGGTGATCGGTATCATTTCCAAAACAGATGTGGATGGGTGCGATACCGAACGGGCCGGCCGGTTCCTGAAGCTGGCCGGCGCGGGAACCATCATGGAAACTTCTGCGGTGGCAGGTTCCGGTATTTCAGGGCTGCTTGATTTTTTAGATGACGATGAGTAGTTGATGCTCTATCCGGCAAGATGCCTTGCAGATAAGATCAAAAGGCTGAGCCCGGAAAGCACATTCAAGGCAATGACGGCATTGGATATCGGCAGGTTGAACTGATCCGGCCGTTTAAAGAGTATTTTGT
>JAKSBB010001010.1 GCA_022361315.1 Desulfobacterales bacterium | reverse complement strand
GTTGATGCGCATCACGGTGACATCCATCTCTCCTGCCAGGATTGCTTCAAGTTCCGTGGACCCGCCCCCCCAGCCGTTTATCATGATGTGACCGGTGCCGGGGGATTGCTTCAGGGCATCAATGGCTCCTAAAGCAACGTCCGTGGCACAGGCGTAGATAAACCGGATATCCGGTTCGGTTTTTAAGATATCCAGAACAGCCAGCCTGGATTTGTCCCTGTTGCCGTCCGTATAATAGGCGGCGGCCTGCTTCAGACCGGGGTGATGGCGGAGACTGTCCATAAATGAATCACCGCGCATGGCGGATACATAGCCCCTGGAAAAATAAAGCAGGGCGTAGCTGCCTTGTCCCTTTGTTTTTTCAAGGTAGTAGCCGGCCAGTTTCCGTGTGCCGGTGACATGATCAAACCCCACGTACAAAAAGGGCTGGTTGCCTTCCCATGCCTTCAGCGGAGTGGTGATATTCTGTAGTATCACCTTTGTGGAACTGCGGTTGATGATCCGTTGTATGAGTCGCTGGTGGCGTTTAATGTCCAGGGTAAATATCAGATAGTCCGGATTCAGATCCAGGCTTTTGCGGATCATCTGTTCCTGAACTCTGTAATCCACTGCCGGTTTGGTAAAGAATTCATTGATGCTGTAATTCAGTCCGATCTCATCCATCCGGGCCTTGAACGCAACAATGCTCCGGCGCCAGTAGTCTGATACCTGTTGCCCCGGATAAATCACGGCAATACGGATCTGTTTTTCACCGGCTGCCCGGGTGACACGGGCACCCTGTTTGCTGACCATCTCGGAAAACGCATTGCGAAGCGCTTCCTGTTCCGGGTGCAGTTGTTCGTACTGTGCAATTGTATAGTATTCCGAGGCGTGCCCAACGCCATCTGTGGATGTGAACAGAGGAAATATGGCAACGGTAAATACGGCAATACATGCCATCAAAAAAAAATGGGTTGATCTAAATTGCATCGAAGCTCCCGGGAGTTAAACATATGGACCGGAGGGGATACCGCCGGATCACTGACGACTTTAAAGTATACCGCCGGGGGGGGATTATTTCAAGTCTGGATGGACCTTCACGGGATACACAGAAATACCTACCGGAAACGCCTCTGATTCCAGCGGATTCACATGCCGGCTTGAAATATTTAATCAACGTCACATATTCTAATGAGGTTATCCGCAGAAGGTTGATTTGAAGACTGATTGAAGGTGGCCATTATGCTTTTTTCGCGGTTTGTTTTATCCGTTTTTCTGTTTGTTCTATTCTCGGTTCACAGTCCCTTATGGGCTGCTGATTCCGTTAAGGAGACAAAAAACGTACTCATCATCGGTGACTCCCTGACCGCCGGATTGGGGGTCATGCCGGAACAGGCCTATCCTGCACTGTTACAGGCACGGCTTGCAGAGATGGGAATGAACCAGGTGAAGGTGGTCAATGCCGGCATCAGCGGTTCCACAAGTGCCGGGGCATACGCCCGTCTCAAATGGTACCTTAAGGCCCGTCCCCATCTGTTGATTCTGGCGCTGGGGGCCAATGACGGACTACGGGGGCTCAGTGTTGCTGAAATGGAAAAGAAATTGGGAAGGGCCATTTCGCTTGCAAAAGAGGCTGGCATTAAGGTTGTTCTTGCAGGGATGGAAGTACCTCCCAACTACGGTCCGGAGTATGCCGCCGACTTCCGGCAGGTATTTCCTGAGCTTGCCGGGCGGTATAGGATTCCCCTCATCCCTTTTTTACTGGAAGGGGTGGCCGGAAAGCCTGCGCTGAATCAAGCCGATGGCATCCACCCGAATCCCGAAGGCCATCAGATCATGGCTGATACAATACTCCCCTATATTCTGGAGAATCTATGAAGATTGATTCCGATAACACTGAATCCCGCACACCTGATGCGAACATCCTTGATGTAACCTCCGTGAACAAATCCTTTTCCCTGCCCGGAGCCGGTAGCCTCCAGGTGCTGCACAAGGTCAGCTTCAGCATAGACAGAGGGCGGACCACCGCCATCGTCGGCCATTCCGGGAGCGGTAAAACCACATTGCTTTCCCTGATCGCCGGGCTTGACCGGCCGGATTCCGGGAGAATCGTCCTGGCCGGGAAAGACCTGAATGAAATGGACCAGGACCGGCTGGCGAGATACCGGGCCGAAAAGATCGGTATTATTTTTCAGCAGTTCCATCTCATGCCCCATCTAACGGCCGGTGAGAATATCAGTCTGCCCCTTGAGATCCGGAAGGCGAAACAGATAGAGGCACGGACGGATGCCATGCTCCGGAAAGTGGGACTATGGGAGCGCCGGCACCACCTGCCCGGACAATTGTCCGGGGGAGAGTGCCAGCGGGTGGCCATTGCCAGGGCCCTGGTGGTGAAGCCCGACCTCATCCTTGCGGACGAGCCCACAGGGAACCTGGATACGGAGACAGGGGAGATCGTTGCCGGCCTGTTGTTTGACCTGGTGGCGCAGGAGGAAAAGAGCATGGTCATGGTGACCCACAATCCTGAACTTGCCGCCCGCTGTCACCGGATACGGCATCTTGAAAAAGGACGGTTGGTCTGATGTTCTGGATACGGATGGCGTTACGGGAGCTTAGGGTGACCCGGGGCTTCAGCCTGTTTTTCATCCTCAACCTGTCCATCGGTCTGGCCGGATTTGTTGCAGTTCAGTCTTTCGGACGTTCTCTGGACCGGCACATGGATAAAAATCTGAGGGAAATCCTGACGGCGGATCTGGTGCTTACGGCCACATCTCCCATGACCCCTGAGGAGACAGCCCTGGTGGCGGAGGTCCTTGGGCCCGATAAAAATGCGGCACGGCTGGTGGCCTTTTATACCATGATACGTCCTATGGTTGAGGATGAGGCCGGGAAACGACCACCGGCACGGCTGGTGAGGGTGATGGCCATTGACAGGGCCTATCCCCTTTACGGAGAATTTGTTCTTGAAAAAAATATGGATCCTGCGGTGCTTCAGGTCTCTCCGGGCCTCTTCATGACCCGGGACACCGCCCTGACACTGGGGCTGCGGGATGAGGCCGGTTTTGCCTCCCCCCTGCGGCTGGGGGACAAGGATTTCCGTATCCGGGATTTTTTTCTGGAAGATCCGGATAAATCCCTTACTGCTGTGGATCTTGCCCCGAAAGTGTATATGGGGCTGGAACAGCTGGACGGCACCGGACTGGTGCGGTTCGGGAGCCGGATCCTTTATTTCTATTGTTATACCTTCCCCGAGGGCCGGGATGTGCCGGCGCTGACCCGCAGGCTTTCCTCAAGGTTTTTCGAGCAGAGCCGGGGGGAGCCCAGAATCAACATTTTTGATACCCGGGATGTCAACCGTCAATTGGGAAAACTGACCGGTTACTTTACCGGGTATATGGGGTTGGTATCTATCGTTGCACTCTTTCTGGCCGGCATATCCGGGGCATACCTGTTCAGGGGTGTGGTGACCCTCAAACAAAAGCAGATGGCCATTCTTATGAGCACCGGTGCCGTTCGCCGGGAAATTTACGGTATGGTGAGCCTTCAGTTGATGATTCTCGGCAGTGTTGCCTCATTACTGGCCGTTGCGGCGGCCTATTTCCTGATGCCGGCTTTCCCCGTCATCTTCAGGGGACTGGTGACGGAAGGGCTTGATCTTTCCATTGATCCCCTTTCCGTTATGCTGGCACTGGGAATGGGGATGGGGGGCAGTCTGGTATTCTGTCTGCCCGTATTCACAAGATTGTTCAGTTTCAAGCCAAAGGATTTGCTGCAAGG
>JAKSBB010000057.1 GCA_022361315.1 Desulfobacterales bacterium | reverse complement strand
TCATGGTGTCGATGCCGATGTAAACCGAGACCACCACCATGAGGGAGGCAATAAGCACACTGGTCCGGCTCAGGGAACGGCGGACGTTCCGCATGGCCATCCCCGACATCAGCCGGAACCGCCCCGGTATCATTTTTAAAGCGGCATCCGTACCACGGGTCAGCAGGGCCACCAGGATCGGGGCCAACAGCGATCCGCCGGTGAAAACAAGAAAGACCCCCGCAAACACCAGATTAATGGATGCACCGGGCCAGTTAAATATGATCAGGGCCGCCGCCCCTGCAAGGAGCCCGCCCAGGGTCAGGCCGGGCAGCATTCCCTTGAGACTGCTTTCCGAGGCCGACCGCTGCATCAGGGTCACCGGCCGGGTATTGGCGGCGTTCAGGGCCGGCATGAATGAAGACCCCACGGCAGCCAGAATACCCACAATGGCACCTTTCAATAAAATAGCAGGGGCAATGTGTGTCTGGCTGACGGTAAGGGTGTAGTACATGTCCGACACCGTAGCGACAACGGCCTGGACGGCACCTTTACCCAGGAGAATACCCAACACCACCCCCAGCGCGGAACCGGCCAGGGCATACACCAGCACTTCCGCCTGAACGGAGATAAAGATCTCCCGCCGGGTGGCCCCCAGTGCCCGCAACGTGCCGTTCAGCCCCCGCCTGCGGGCCACGGAAAAGGAGACGGTGTTGTAAATGAGAAAAATCCCCATGAACAGCACCAGCATCGAAAAGGCGGTGAGACTGGTTTCAAAGGAACGGGAAAGGCTGCGGATCGTCTGATTTCTGTCATCGGTTGCCGTGAGGGTCAGCCCGGGCGGCAGGAGTTCCCGGACGCGGTCCGCCTCGGCATCGGACGCCAGTATCAGATCGATCCTGCTGATCCGGTCTTCCAACCCGAGGATTTCCTGGGCCAGGGCAATATCGGCCAGAATAACACCGTCTAACGCCGGACCGGCATCCCCCGCCGCCAACAGGGCACCGATGCGGGTGGGTATCCCCCTGCCCCCAAATGTCAATGTGAGTGCGGTATCTGTCCCCAGCCCGTATTCTGATGCCAGACTTCCGGAAAGAATGACACCGTCTCCCCGTGTCATAACGGACCTGGGATCACCGCTGCCCCGGGATGCACCGTCCGAGCCGGCTGCAAACCGGAGGTCCCTGAAGTGAGTCTCCGAGAAGGGATCGATACCCATGAAGGTAAAGCTACGGCCCGCAAGTTCGGGAACCGTGACGACCCGCTCTATCACCGGTGCGGTTCTGTGAAGCCCAAGCACCGTCCGCAAATTCACAAAAAGAGATTGGGGCACGGTGAAATCCGCACCGGTAATCTGGTGGGTTGTCTTCCGGGTAAGTACCGCGGTGGAAAGCTCAAAGGATTTGCTCACGGAAATCTTGGCAATATCGATGGCAATCACGCCGGAGACCCCCAGGGCGATACCGAAAATCAACAGAAAGGTTCTCAGGGGATGTGCCCTGGAAGACCTGAAACAGGTATGCAATAAGGGAAGAAGTCTCATATGCCGTTCCCCGGAACCAGCCTGTAGTTTTCCACAGTGTACACTTCGTCCGCCCATGCCAGGGCATCCGGGCTGTGGGTCACCATGACCAGGGTTTTATTCAGCCGTTTTGCCTGGTCCGTGATCAGTTCAAGCACGGCTGTACCGGTTTTTCCGTCCAGGTTACCTGTGGGTTCGTCCGCCAGGATGATCTCAGGGTCGTTGATCAATGCCCTGGCCAGGGCCACCCGCTGCTGTTCCCCTCCGGACAGGCGGTCCGGGAAATCCGACAGACGGTCGGACAGCCCTACGTTTTTTAACAGAGAAGCAGCCCTGTCCCGGATCTCCCCGTCCGGGCGGCCGTCCAATTGTCCCACAAGGGTGACGTTCTCCAGCACCGTCAGCACAGGAATGAGATTAAAGGACTGAAAAACAAATCCGATATGCCTGCGGCGAAACAGGGTGCGGCGGGCATCATCCATGTCGGACACGACATGGTTTCCAATGGAGATGCGTCCGCGGTCCGGCAGATCAATACCGGCAATCAGATTAAGCAGACTGGACTTTCCCACCCCGCTTTTCCCCAGAAGAACAGAGGTTTTTCCGGTGCGGAATGTGGCCCGGAGATCTTTGAAAATCACCCGGTCCCGGTTGTCAAAGGTCTTATCAAGATCTGCAATGCGAATATCCATAGTCGCTTCCCGACGATTTCCAAATTGTTTCAAAAGAGGGCAGAGCCTCAAAGAGGCTCTGCTTCGGTCACTTAAATGTTCTTCTCGTCTTACCCGGCAACGTCAATTCCCAGATCACATCCCAGATTTTTGTCGGGGTTTTCGCATTCAAAGTTGCTGTTACGGGTATCCACATGACCTTCATTTCTTTCTTTTTCGCTTTCGATGTAGCTTTCAACGCTGTTGTCAGTCATTTTATCACCTCTTGTTCTTTTATTATATTTTTTATCTCAATTCTTTTCTCTTCAAAGCTCTGCCGTTTGCTGTTTGCTTATCCTGCCACGTCAATTCCCGGGTCACATCCCAGACGGGCATCAGGGCTTTCACATTCAAAGTTGCTGTGGCGGGTATCAACGTGCCCTTCTTCTCTTTCACTGTCAGTTTCTACGTAGTTTTCTACTCTATTCTCTGTCATTTTATTTCTCCCTGCTTTTATTTTTATCGTGAATTTTTTGTTATGGCCTTTTTGTTTCGGCCTGCCGTCTCTGGCATTTGATACTAAGTTAGCCATCTCAGGGAGTTGTGCAATACGGTTAAAAAGAGGGTTTAGTGATAGGCAAAAACTATCATTAATTGAAATGTGTCTAATAGAACAGAAGGATCCCGAACAGCACCAGCACCCTGGAAAGAAGAGCAAACCCCATGGTCATAACACAGATGATTGCCCCGTTACGGCTGCCGAAAATGGCCATATACCGCGGCAGGGTCCGGCGCAGACGGGTGACGGGAATCATGATCAACCCGCCTGCCATCAGAGCGGTAATCACCTCCTGGCCTGTGACACTGCCCTGGGCCATGAGATTGGACATATAGGTAATCCCCACCGTAGGACTGAAAATATAGGTGGTAACAGGGGCAATCACAGCAGGGGATAGCCCCAGAGCAGTGGTCAGGGGAGAAATCAGGGCCTCCACCCAGGAGAGCATGCCGGAGAGGGTGAGTATCTGAATGATCAGGGTCACACCGGCCAGAAGCCCGGTCATTTTGAAAAACATCCGCTTTCTGGCATCCCAGGTATCCCTGAGAAGACGGGGAAAACTGCGGTTGAGGCAGTCCGTATCTTCGGGGGCGCATTCATAGGCGAAAAACGGATCGTCTCTATCGTTCCCCCCATTCGTTTCTGCCCCGACATCAGAACGCCCCCAGCCGCAGGCCAAAACGTAAACCAGCTTAAGTACTCCGGTCAGCCAGAAGGCGGTAATATAAATCATTGCCAGGCGGAATCCCAGGAGTGGCAGAACGATGGGCAGTTGAAAGGTCAGGGTTTCCTTCACATGAAAGGGAACCGTGTTCAGGATGCCCGTGAGCCGGAGTTCCCGGTCCGTCAGCCTGCCGTCTGTATGGAATCGGGCGGCCATGGTATGGGCGGCGATCATGGACCCCACAGCGGCCAAAAAACTCACCGCTGCCTCGGCGGGCAGACGGGCGGCCTTTGCCACAGGCCGTCCCACGGGTTTCAGATACCGCATGAACCCCATCTGCATGAAGAGTTCAATACCAAAAAGGCTAACAAACATCACCGATCCCAAACGGAACACCAGATCAGCCGTAAACACAATTGAAGAGATCAGAATTTCCATGGATATATCATAAGCGGTTCCCGGCCGGGGTAAAGGGAAAAAAGCAACGAAATTCTGGACCGGGTTTAAATCATGAATATCCTTTTATTTGTTAACCCAATAAAAGGCCTTTGACCACCAAAGCCCCCAATAGCATCCAAGGGAACCCCCATGATACGCCTCGGACTCTGCTGCATCTTCAAAGCCCAGGATATCCGTTTCAGACGGACCACCGCCAGCCATCTGGCCAAATTCCCCAGGGATGAGCAGTTGCAGCGCCTCGGTGACATCTGCCTGGCAAACGCCCGCAGCCTCATGCAGGCCCTGGTCTTCTGCAGGGACAACGGCATTGGAGATTTCAGAATCAACAGCCAGATCCTCCCCCTCAAAACCCACCCCGACGCCGGCTATGACATCCATGACCTGCCGGATGCAGAGGAAATTATATCTCTGTTTGAGGACTGCGGCGGGTTCGGCCGGCGCCATGACATCCGCACCGGGTTTCATCCGGATCAGTTTATCGTACTCTCATCCCCGGATCCGGGTGTGGTGGAACGCTCTGTTGCAGACCTGGTCTATCAGGCGGAAGTGGCGGAATGGGT
>JAKSBB010000624.1 GCA_022361315.1 Desulfobacterales bacterium | reverse complement strand
GCTGACAAACCGAAAACAGGGGCGGTTTATCTATTTTCGCCTGAACAGGGAGAATGCAGATTTTGCCCTCTTGTTCCAATGGGTTGAAGCACGGATAAACAGTACAGGACAGGCGGATGCAGATATTGCCGCCCTGAAGGAAATCCTTAAAATCCCCTGTGAAGAACTGAGCCGGAACCAGCGGCAAAGCGGCCGGTGCACCGCATCCTGATACCCCGATATCCGTATATTAAAAACCATCTTTAAAAATGAGAGAATTTAAAATGACAGACAAACTCAAGGTATTATTCCTCTGCACGGGCAACTCCTGCCGGAGCCAGATGGCGGAAGGATGGACCAGGCAACTCAAAGGGGAGATCATTGATGTCTTCTCGGCCGGTATTGAAACCCACGGACTCAATCCAAACGCTGTCAAGGTTATGGCGGAAGCCGGCGTGGACATCTCCGGCCAGACCTCACAACTCATGGATGAATTCAGGGACACAGAGCTGGATGCCGTCATCACCGTGTGCGGCCATGCCCATGAAACCTGCCCCTATTTTCCTCCCCGGTGCAAGGTCCTTCATGTGGGCTTTGATGATCCGCCGAAACTGGCTGCCGAGGCGGCTGCCGCAGGTGCAGACAAAGAAGGTCAACTGGACTGCTACCGGAAGGTCAGGGACGAAATCAGGGCATTTGTGGAAAAAATGCCGGACAACATAACAAACCGTATCGTGTAATAAGGAGAAAAAAAGAAAATGAGTGCGGACGCAGGCAATGAACGGAAAATGACCAGTATTTTCGAGCGGTATCTGACGGTATGGGTCGGGCTGTGCATCATCGGCGGTATTTTACTGGGGAAAATCGCCCCGGATCTGGCCAAAACCCTGGACGGGATGTCCATCAACGTAAACGGGGCGCCGGTGGTGTCCATCCCCATAGCGGTCTGCCTCTTCTTTATGATGTATCCCATCATGGTGAAGATTGACTTTGCCTCTGTCATCCGGGCGGGTAAGAGCGGAAAGCCGGTCTTCCTGACCCTCTTCATCAACTGGGCAATCAAACCCTTTACCATGTATGCCATCTCCCTGTTTTTCCTGGGCTTCCTTTTGAAGTCCTTCATCGGTACCGACGCCATGGACCTGGTCAAAATGCCCTTTGGTCTGGATATGCCGGTGGGCGCCACACACGGTGCCGGCGTGGTGGTCCTCCAGGACGGCATTAAAATGCTTCAGATCCCCCTGTGGCGCAGCTATTTCGCGGGCTGTATCCTCCTTGGCATTGCCCCCTGTACGGCCATGGTTCTGGTCTGGGGCTATCTGTCCCGGGGCAACGACGGTCTGACCCTGGTCATGGTGGCCCTGAATTCCCTGACCATGCTGGTACTTTACGGCGTCCTCGGCGGTTTTCTCCTGGGGGTGGGCAAGCTCCCCATTCCCTGGCAGGCCCTGGTGCTGTCCGTGGGCATTTATGTGGCCCTCCCGCTTGTTGCCGGTTATGTTTCCAGGCGATGGATCATCGCAGCCAAAGGAGAGGCCTGGTTCAAGGAAAAATTTTTAGGGGTGCTGACACCCGTCACCATCTCCGCCCTGCTGCTGACCCTGGTCCTGCTGTTCAGCTTTAAGGGAGAGGTAATTATGGCCAATCCCCTGACCATCCTGTGGATCGCCATCCCGCTTTTCATCCAGACCGTCCTGATCTTTGCCCTGGGGTATGCTGCGGCAAGAGTGATGAAGCTGAACTATGCCGACGCGGCCCCGGCCGCCATGATCGGTGCTTCCAACCATTTTGAGGTGGCCATTGCCACGGCGGTAATGCTTTTCGGTCTTTCTTCCGGCGCTGCCCTGGCCACTGTGGTTGGTGTTTTGATCGAGGTGCCCGTGATGCTCATGCTCGTTGGGTTTTGCAAAAAAACCACCCACTGGTTTGAAAAATAATAGGAAACAATTTCAAATCTTGACCCAGGTCAAAGAATTCCGGTCCGGTCCCATGTATGTTGGGGACGCACTTTTGATTTAAACCGATTCAAATTAACGAATAAAGGAGTTCACATGTTTTGTTTT
>JAKSBB010001154.1 GCA_022361315.1 Desulfobacterales bacterium | reverse complement strand
GGGCGTAGTTCCTAGGCGTGAATCGCTTGATGTTGAGTTCTGTCATCGCTGTCGCTCCTCTAAATAGAAAACCCCTAGCGGCCGGGGTACCGCCAGGGGCAGCGACAACGAATCGAACTCATGGTTAGCTCAATTCGTGATTAGATTCGGAATCTTTCGGTCAACACCATGAGTTCCCGTCGATTGCCGCTGTTGGCGCAACCCCATGCGCCTCGTCTGTGAATTGATTCGATGGATTCGAGACCAATTCCTTCTTTAGGTTTCGGGTATACCCCAGAATTAGTCACCCGCAGGATGTGCGACATATTCAGGAAATAGCCCCGGCAGCACGAGATGCCTCTGGATGGTTTGTGTGATTAAAAGGAACCAACCCGACTGGGACTACCCTTCGTTTTAATGAACGCCTCACGCAGCGTCCTGGTTGATTTCCTGTTGAAAGATTTCCCCCCAAAGGAACTCAATGGCATCGTCCAGAATCTGGTCACCATTAGCGGCATAAAACCGCTCTGCCGTAGAGCTGGGGGCATGCCCCAGGAACAACCCCACCAGATGGGCGTGAGTCCCTGAGTTACGGAGCCATGTTGCCGAAGTTTTTCGGAAATCAGAAATTGCTCGCCCCCCTAACACGACTAGATTCTTCGCCCTGAAACGCTGGAATGCGTTTCCGATAGCGTTGACCTTGACGGTTTTTCCATCTTGACGGAGCTCGGTGTAGACCAAAGGCCTGCCCCCACGCCCCATCAGTACACGCTTTCCCGTCCGCTTACCGTACTGCTTAAGTAGCTTGAGGGTTTCCGGCCATAGCTTGTAGCAAACCACGGGGGCATTGGAATGATGCCTGGTCTTGCTACGATTTCGATAGATGCGCCCCTGTTCCCAATCCACTTCGTCGGGCGCCAGGTCAGCGATATCCTTCGGATAGAAACCACAGTTCAATGACAAGAGAATGAATAATCTTGTTCGCCCCCTAACCTTAGCAACGAGGTCTTGTATTTCGGCCGGTGAAAAATGCCTTTTCCGGCCATTGGGAACCCGAAAGGTCAATTCCTTCGAATCAAGGTTGCTTGGCAAGGTCGTGAGGATGCCTCTGTCCCCCAACCATCTAATGAACTGCTTGGCAGTCTGAAAGGCATCCCTGGCACGATTCTGGCCGTAATCCGGGCCAAGTTGAGAGAGTTGGTGTTGGTAATACCTCTCGATGGCTGACGGATTGATATCTTCAATGGCCGCCTGTGGCCCCATCCATTCCACGAACCTGTTAACCAAGGTCCTTATCTCTTGGAACCGCCCCGCACTGCGCTGGCCCGCTTCGACCTGCTTCTGTTTCATTGCAACGAATTGTTCTGCCCAGTACATCAAGCTCTTGTCCTCTGGGACTTCTGGCTCATCTGAATCGAGCTTGGCGATTTCCTCACTGATATGCAGCCAATCCTCTTTGGTCTTGGCAAAATGAATCAGGTTCTTGACCCTCACCAGGATCTCATCTCGTCGCTGAACTTCATCAACTGATTCGCCGCCTTCAATCTCTTCAATTCGATGTCGAAGCTCGACTTTTCGCTCAAATGGGTAGGCCCATCTTTGCTTTTCACTGAGACCTTCTAATCGTTGTTGACGTTCATTTGCTCGGCGTCTGGCCTCGAGCTCGGCCTCCATGCTCTTCCATTTGGCTAGAGCGAGGTCGTATAGTTCATCCAGAACCCCATCTTTACCGTCTCTCGTGGGGGTAGCTTGACCAAGGTACTTGAACGGCTTCTTACCCGTCTCAGGGTCTGTGTATCTTTTTGCCCATCTTTTCGATGCTTTGTGGAACTGTAATTGTTTCTTTTTCCGCGGCATAAAATGATTCCAAACATCTCATTCATGGCGATGGCGGGCCACACACTACCGCGACGGCATTCACATCAAAGCTATTTCTTATGATTTTCTGCCAGATTAAGTTTTCAGCTTCCCATTACATAAGCACCTACCTTATGATGCCACGCTTAACTGGTCGCATTTTGAATATGTGAGGTATAAGAATGCCGAGTTTCAATCAGTCTTTTAAGGAAGAAGTCGCCCGCCTTGCCCGTAAAGAGGTGAAATCTGAGCTCGATTCGCTCGCCAGCAAGGGCGCCCAGTATCGGAGGGATATCGCCGCTTTAAAGCGACAAGTGGTGGAGCTTGAGCGCCGTGTCTCTTTCCTTGAGAAACGAGAGAAGGAACGCCTGGGGAAGGCTCCCGCCTCAGAGTCTGGTGACCGTCAGATTCGTTTTTCTGCAGAATGGTTGAAAAAGCATCGTGAGAAGACCGGTCTTTCTGCGGAGGACTATGGTTGCTTAATTGATGTGAGTGCCCAGTCGATTTATTCGTGGGAGCGGGGTAAGAGCATGCCTCGTCGTGCTCAGATTGAGAAGCTTGCAGCTATTCGTGGCATCGGCCCACGTGAAGCAATACGCCGTCTGGAATTACTCGACAGCTAATTTTCCAACAACCTCACACTGGACTAGTTCTTGGGGGGTAGGTCATACCCTCATAATCACTGGACTAGTTCTTGAGGTTAGCCCAACAAGATGTT
>JAKSBB010001143.1 GCA_022361315.1 Desulfobacterales bacterium | reverse complement strand
TTGAAAATACGGGCAGTCCAAGATCGACCACCGTAAGAGAGATCTTTGAGGCAGAGTGGAAAAAGGAGGATGAGGGTATTCTGGTATTTCGGGTGTCCGCTTCCGGGTTTCTAAAGAATATGGTGAGAAATATTGTGGGGACCCTTAAAGATGCCGGAGCCGGCAAACTGTCAGAGAAGGCGTTTATCCAGATTCTTTCATCCTGTGACAGAACCATCGCCGGTGCAACTGCACCGGCAAGGGGGTTATTTCTGCATCAGGTATTCTATTAGCGGACCCTGTGTCTGGGGGCTGTCGTCAGGCAGCCTCTCCCTGTTCCCTGATTTTTTTGATGTGGTAATTATAGTGGTTGATAATATCACGTCTGTAAATCAGACCCTCAAAGGAGCCGGGGGTGTCCTCCCGGACAACCGGCAGCGCATCGATATTTTTCTGAGTCAGTTTGTGAAGCACCGTGTTCAGATCTTCGGACATGGTGGTGGTAATCAGATCTGAAATCATGATGTCCTTCATCACCACCAGCTCTTCCAGATGGCTGGTGAAAATGACCTCACGGATATCAGTGGAGGAAAAAATCCCCACAAACTCACCCTTGCCGTTCATCACCGGAAAATAATGCTGCTTGGTGGTCTGAAAGATTTTCTTGAACTCACTGAAGGGCATATCTTCGTTTACCACCCTCACCTTTTTGATCAGATGCTCCAGATTTTCCACCTTGATGGTCTGGAGGATATCCATCATAAACTCACCGGCATGGGCCGGGGAATCCACCCTGGATTTGACCTGGTTTTCAAATATGGTCCACCGCTTGGCCAGCAGATAGCAAAGGGAGCATACCAGAAGGCTTGGCAGCAGCAGGTGGTATGAGTTGGTCATCTCGCTGACAAAGATAATGGTGGAGATGGGGGTGTTGGAAACGGCCGTAAAAAAACCAGCCATGCCGACAATCACAAATGCACCGGGCTGGGTGACCACAGTAGGCATCAACATGTTGAACACTTTGCCCACTGCACCGCCCATGGCACCACCGATGACCACCGAGGGGCCAAAGACCCCGCCGGAACCACCGGAACCGATGGAAAATGCCGTGGTAAAAATTTTACCGATGGCCAGGGCCAGAAGCACGGAAATGGAGACCTTGTTGAATATGGCATCCTGGGCAAGCCCGTATCCGAATGCCAGGGTGTACGGCAGGAAAAAACCGATAATGCCGGTACACAAGCCCCCGATAGCCGGTTTGAGGTGGTTGGGCACCTTCAGCTTTTTAAATACATCGATCATGCCGTAAAACACCTTAACGTAAAGGGCGCCGGTGATCACCAGGACGCCGGACAGCACGATATAGGGGCCAAGTTCCAGAGGATTCTGGAATTTGAACGCCGGAGAATCGAACAATGACCCCCAGCCGAACACCAGGCAAAAGATGCAATAGGCCACCACAGAAGAAATCCCGGCCGGAATAATGACCTCGGATTCGAAGTCGGGGTCCCGGTACAGCACCTCAGCGGCAAACAATGCACCGGCCAGCGGTGCCCGGAAAATGGAACCTACACCGGCGCCGATACCCGCCGCCATCATGATCCGCCGTTCACGTTCAGACAGGTTGAACTTTGTGGCCAGAAAGGAGCCGAAACCGGCACCAATCTGCGCGATGGGGCCTTCCCGGCCACCGGAGCCACCCGTTGTCAGGGTAATGGTGGAGGCAATGGTTTTGATGATGGGAATTCTTCCCCGGATCATCCCCCCTTTATGGTGGTATGCGTCAATGGCCGCGTCTGTACCGTGCCCTTCGGCTTCCGGGGCAAACGTATAGACCAGCCAGCCGGAAACAATCCCGCCCAAAGCGGGAAGGATCAGGAGCATCCAACGGTTGAAAGGTGTATCTGTATGGGGAAGCAGCAGGTGTTCGCCTGCCGGATTGCCGGGGCGGTACCCGGCCATCATATCCATAAAATAGTGCATGCCAAGGCCGCACAGATAATGGAATATAATGGCCCCGAACCCGGCAATGATTCCGATGAGGACAAAGTAGAACATCCATTTGGTGGCGTACTTCAGATCAACACTTTTTGACTTTGAAATACTCATGTCGCTTCTCTTGTCTCTTTTGCTTATGCGTTCCTCAAATCGTTGATACCGCTGAGAATAATGTCAAACAGGGTGGTGACATCCTTTTCCTCCAGGCAGGAGAAAGCCACACGGATGTTTTTGTCCCCGATGGAAATCAGGCCGACGCCGTAGTTGTCCAGCAGATGTACACGAAGGGTTTCGGCGTTGACATCCTTGAGACGGATGCACATAAAGTAACCGGAGTTAAAGGGATAAACATCAAAGCCATCCGCATATTTGGGATCTTTCAGTACTTCTTTCATCCTGGAGGCGCGGGCTTTGAGCAAGTTGAACTTTTCCTGTTTCAAGCCATCGTAATTATCATCTGTCATGGATTTGAGCAGAATGGTCTGGCTCAAATGAGAGGCGTTGGAGATGTTGCCCCGGATGCAGCCCGCTGTCTTTTTCTCAAGGGCTTCATAAAGGCCTTCGATATTGTTGTCAGCAGCAATACCATAGGTAACGAAGCCGGTTCTGAAGCCCCAGACGTAATCTTCTTTGGTGGCGCCGTCAAGTTTGACGGCCAGCAACCGGGGATGTTTCCCGGCAATTTTGGCAAACAGGGATTCCTTGCTGGTTTCCTCTTCAAAGAAAAGGCCGAAGTAGGCGTCATCACAGGCGGCAACCACGTTGGTGCCCCCTTCGGCTATATCGATGAGAATCGCTGCCACCCGGTCGGCTTCTGTTTTGCTCAGGGTGTATCCACTTGGGTTGTGGGGGAAGTTGAGTACGGTGACCAATTTATCGTTCTTTTCCGCCTCTTCCCGCATCACCCGTTCAAAATCATCCACGTTGAATTGGGTAAGTGCATCGTCATAGGCTTTGAAATGAACGATCTTTGCATGGTTGCGCACGCAAAAGGTCATGTTGTAGTTCCCCCAGAACATGTCCGGCAGCACGATGGTATCCCCTGGGTTGACCCACATGTCGGATAATACACTGACACCGTGGGTGATGCCTGAGGTCACAACGGGCAGACTGACGGGTTGGTTGCCCAATGATGGATTTTTTTTGTAAAGATCGGTTCTCCATTGTTCCCGGAGGGCCGGGATGCCGAAGGACGGGGCGTAGGGCAGATATTCATCGGGTTCGATACCGGTGACATATTGGGTGACGGAGGACAGGCTGAGTACGGAAGGGCCTTCCTTGGCAATGCCGATGGTGGCATTGATCTTATCCGCCTTGACCTTGGCCTCAGCGCTCTGGCTTAAAATCCCTTTGGGAAAGAAAAGTGCTTTTCCCATATCGGACAGCATGTCAAAGATATGGGGGCCGGCTTCCTGGATCGTGGTGTTGAGTTCCTGCGCAATTGGATTCATGTCTCTTTCTTTACCGTGTGTAATGGTTGGTTATAACAGCCTGAAAAAACAAAAACTCTGCAGCCTCGGACCTCGGTGACAAGGCAGACCGCAGAGTTTGTATACAAAACCGTGATGAAGCCGGGGGCTTATCTTCTCTTGGATGCCTTGATCGGGTTCAGTTTCTGCTTCTTGGTCTCGGTGACGGTCTTGACGTGGGTGGCGATGTTGCAATTGCCGTTTTTCCACTTGAGTGAGGGATCGGGTGCGGCAACGCAGTACATGCCTGTGGGGAATTCAGAGGTTCTCTGGCATCCGTTGCATTCGTCGATAATGGGAAGGCAGGCGCCTTCGTTGTAGCTGC
>JAKSBB010001168.1 GCA_022361315.1 Desulfobacterales bacterium | reverse complement strand
GAAGAAAAGCTTAATCAGATAGGAATAAAATCTGTTGAAGAATTAAAAGAAACAGGAAGTGAAAATCTGATAGTTAAATTAATTACTCTGGAAAACAGCGGTGCCTGTATAAATATGCTTTATGCTCTTGAAGGTGCAATTCAGGGAATTAGGTGGCACGGTATTGATAAAAAAAGAAAACAGGAACTATTGGAGTTTTACAGAAGTATTACTATAAGTTAATCTAAATGTGGGGGAAAATGAAAATCAGATTGTTTGTAATTAGTTTCTTTTTAATTCTGACTTTAACATCAGTTTATGGTCAGAAAGATTCATATAAAATTTCAGATGATATAAAATTAATTAATATAGAAAAAGGATTTTATATACATAAAACCTGGCATAATTTTCCGGGTTTCGGCAGAGTAGGTTCAAACGGATTAATTTTTGTAAAAAACAACAGCCGTCCAATATGAAAGCCTGACCCGGGCGCTGGTGGAGATCTGGACCCTGTACCAGGCCGCCATCACCCGGCACGGGGTAAAAGAGCTGGCCCATGAGCTGAAGAAGTCGGACAAGACCATCTATGCCGAGGTCAGCCTTTCCAACCTGCATACCTATATCGAGTCGTTCCGGGATTATGACGAGCAGCTGGGCAAGCCGGGCTACAACCCCAAGCTGGGCCTGGCGGATTTCATCATCGGGATGCTTATGTCCGGGGATGTGTCGCCCCTGGTGGCGCTGGCATCGTTTTTCAATATGGCCTGCTTCAGGATCCCGGACGGGGACCTGGGCGGGGATGAGGTCCTGGAGCTGCTCCAGGGCATGAACAAGGAATACACCGAAGGGGTGAACGCCACCCTGGAGGCGGTGAAGGATAACCGGGTCTCCCTGGAGGAGGCCGTGGTGAACCGTAAGGAGTGCATGGACATCGTAAACGCCGTGTCGCGGCTGATGGCGTATTACGACGAAGTGATTAAAGCAAACCAAAACAGCTGAAGGCCTGGAGCGTGGCGATATACCTTCGTGCCTCAAGGAGGGTGCTTGAAACGGATAAGGAAAGAAAACAACGCGGTGGAGGCCTGGGAGATCCCGGGCGTGGTCCTGATGTTTGTTTTCTGCTGGCTGGCGGTCGCGGCCGGTCATGCGTTTTTCATTAATTGACGGCTTTAAGGCCTGTGCCGGTGCTTTTACAGACAAAACAGGCCTGTAACGTACGAGCAATTTAAGACCCGAATTAAGATCAGGAAAGGAAAACCTTATGTACTGCCCGGAATGCGGAGAGCCCATGGATGACTGCCGGTGCGACCTTGAAAAAGAGAGAGCCCGGGAGTTGATGTTTGACGAGAACGACCTCGAAGTCATTGAAGAGGCGGATTATTAACCATGCTGCCGTCCTGGGAAAAGATCAGGCGCAGGATCCGGGAGCGGATACCGGAACATTGCTACCGCATGTGGATAGAGCCGGTGGCCATGGCCGGGACCGGTCTCGGGTCCGTTACCCTGGCAAGCCCGAATGCCTTTATGTCCCGCCGTTTGGAAACGGTTTACCTGCCGGTGATCCGGGAGGCGTTGGAAGGTGAGGGGCTGGCCGGTGTCCGGATACGGTTTACGGCGCAGACGGACCGGAAGACGGCGGCGGACCAGGGTAGGCCGTACCGGGAGAAGACGGCGGTACCGCCGCAGGCCCCTGCGGTTGTCCGGCGGCAACGGCCGGTTCAACAGCCCTTGCCCGGCCTGGCCGTGCGGGCTGCCGGGGGCAGGGTGCTCAAGGAATCCTTTACCTTTGACCGGTTTGTCCGGGGCCGGAACTCGGAGTTTGCCTTTTATGCGGCCCGGGCCATGGCGCAGGACCAGGCGGGCGGTACAGGAGTTTTGTACCTGTCCGGCAAGACCGGCCTGGGCAAGACGCATCTGGCCCAGGCGGCCGGGCAGGCAGCGGCAAAGGCGGGGCAGGGTGCCCGGGTGGTGTATGCCACGGCTGAGGATTTTACCAATGAACTGGTGGCGTCGCTGAAGGGCGGTACCGTGGCCCGGTTCAAGGACCGGTACCGGACGGAGTGTGATTTCCTGATCCTGGAGGATGTGCATTTCCTCACGGGTAAGGACGCCACCCAAAAGGAGCTTGCCGCGGCTTTTGACTATCTCCTGGACGCGGACAAAAAGCTGGTGTTCTCCGGCGGCATGGGGCCGGACGAGATACCCGGGCTGAACGACAGGCTTCGTTCCCGGCTTTCCATGGGCCTGGCCGCTGGGATCGGCGCGCCGGATTTCAAGACCCGGGCGGGCATCCTGAAGGACAAGGCCCGGCTGCT
>JAKSBB010001027.1 GCA_022361315.1 Desulfobacterales bacterium | reverse complement strand
TCAGCAGCGGACGGAACAGCGGCCCCAGCCAGCGCAGCAAGCGGTCCGGATTGAACAGCGGCACCTGCATGAACAACACGCTCATCGCCTGGCCGGTCCATCGCTTGAGTTTCATGCGGCGGTGACGCTGCAACAGCGGCTCGGCGTCCGGCGGGACGTTGCCGCGCAACAGGTTGGCCTGGTTGAGCTGACCCAGCAGGCCGATGACCTCGTTCTGCGTGGGCGCAGCGTCGCCGTGCCGCTCGAGCGTCATCTGCCACGCCTCTTCCACGCTGCGCTCGCCGTCCAACAACCCGATCATGTAGTACGCCACGGGATTGAGTCGAGAAAACGTGTTGCCCAGCGGGTCGTGCAGGACGTACCAGGGATGGCCGCGGAAGATGCGGCGTGAGATCAGCACCTGCGGCCGCAGCGTGGGGGTGAGCTGGTTGACCCGGCTCCAGTTTGGGCTAAACGTTTGGCGTTCCATAGGACTCGGTAGGGCGGGTTACTTCCACAGCCACAGGCGGACGGAATCGATGATGCGGTGGGACAGGATCCAGGCGATGGGTTTGCGGCCCATGTCGATCCGGGCCGTGCCCTCCATGCCGGGTCGCAGCCACGGCTCGGTGCCGTCCATCTCGCACCACACCTCGAAGATGTTCTGGCCCTCTTCGGCGTAGGCCATCGGCACGATGCGCGTCACATGCAGCGGCAGGGCGCGATTCGGTTCCGCGGCCGTCGCCATCTCGCCGGTTAACGCAGCCGACTCATTCGTGGCCAGCTCAAACGCACGTGAGATGCGGTTGATATCCGACTCGTCCACCCGCATCACCACCGTCATCCGATCCAGCGGGGCGATCTCAAACATCGCGTCGCCCTGTTTGACCATGCTGTTGATCTGGTCGTGCCAGTCGCCGGCGAGGACGATCGCGTCCATCGGGCTGCGGATCATGCCCTGTTCGATCTGCATATTCAACAGATCGATGCGCGCCTGGGATTGGATCATGCGTGCCTCGGCCTGGTCGGCCTCGGCCTGGTTGCCCTTGCTCAGGGCCGCGTCACGCTCGCTGGTGGCCTGGATCAGCTTGGCCTGCTCATCGATGCGCTGCAGCTTCAGCGCTTGCGTATCAAGTTCGGCCAATAACTGTCCCGCTGTGACGGTGTCGCCCGGCTTGACG
>JAKSBB010001132.1 GCA_022361315.1 Desulfobacterales bacterium | reverse complement strand
TTCCATGAAGAGCTTGGGAACCCAACCCTGTTTCTCTTCAAAGGCCTGGAAGGCTTTGGTGATCTCCTCGCCCATGGATTCCAGGTCAAAGCCGTCGGTATCCGGGGTGTAGGGGATGCCCAGGCCCCCGCCGATGTTGATGAATTCAAAGGTGATGCCCAAATTGGCGGAAAGATCTGCAATGAGGTTCAACAGCATGTGGGCCGTTTCCACCATATAGGTGTAGTCCAGTTCGTTGGAGGCCAGCATGGTGTGGATGCCGAAACGTTTTACACCCATCTCCGCGGCCGCTTCATAAGCCCGGAATATCTGGTCGTGGCTGACCCCGTATTTGGCTTCGACCGGGTTGCCGATAATACTGTTGCCGTTGCGTTTTGAGCCGGGGTTGTATCTGAAGCAGAGCAGTTCGGGCACCTCAGGCAGTTTTGGCAGAAGGGAGATATCGTCAAGATTAATGATACACCCTTCCTGGTCCAATGCCGCACTGAACTGGGCGATGCTGGTATTGTTGGAGGTGAACATGATATCGTCCCCGCGGCTGCCTACCCGACGGGAGAGGGTGAGTTCCGGAACGGATGAGCAGTCAAATCCGAATCCTTTTTCCTTGAGCAACGACATGATCGCCGGATTGGGGAGGGCTTTGACGGCAAAAAATTCTTTAAATCCGTCAATGGCGGCGAAGGACTGGTTCAGCCGATCACAGGTTTCAAGAATCCCTGTTTCATCGTAAATGTGGAACGGGGTACCGAAGGTCTCCACCACATCGGGGAGGATCGGTGTCAGTCTGTCTTTAAATTCGGGTGACATGGGCATGGGTTGTATTCCTTATATATGCGTGCCAATAAATGATTTCCGGCTGCCGGTTTAAATCTGGTCGGGCAGACGAATTTTGGCGCTCTCTTTGAATGTGGAAAGTGCGATGGTGGTCCGGGTGTTCACCACGTCATCCAGAGGGGCGATCTTTTCCTGGATGATGGCGGCCAGTTCTTTGTTGTCCGCACTTTTTACCTTGACCATCAATGTATCTTCACCGGCCAGATAGTGCACTTCCTGAATTTGCTCAATGGCGGAGAGCTGTTTACCGGTTTCCCGGATTCTATCCGGGGCGCTCACCTGTACATGGATAAAGGCGGTCATGTCACAGTGGAACATTTCCGGATTAAGCCGTACCTCATACCCCTGGATAATCCCACGGGCTTCGAGTTTTTTGATCCTCTCCAGAATTGCGGAGGGGGCCATGCCTATGGTTCGGGCCACTTCGACGTTGGGTATCCTGGCTTTTTTCTGAAGGATTTTAAGTATTTCCAGATCTGTTTTATCCATACTGGTATAACCGTTATTCTATGTTTATGATATGTTTGGGCCGTAAATTATTCATTGTTTGTAATGATGTCAAGAATTTTGTTTTAATTTGAAAAGGATATCGAGAACAATATTCTTTGTTTCCAAGGGCCGCTTTGCTTTGATTTTTGTTGATAAAACCTAAGGTTTCATATACATTTACTCTATTATATCGGACCGAATAACATACGGATTGGGTGGATGAACACAGAGACGATTAAGATTCTGGTTGTTGACGATGAGGAAGGTATTCTGGA
>JAKSBB010000433.1 GCA_022361315.1 Desulfobacterales bacterium | reverse complement strand
GAGGTCGGGCACGCGGGTAATTATCTCACCCACCCCTCCACCTTTACACATTGTGCCGACGCCATGAACCCGAAACTGATGAACCGGGTCAACTACGAATGCTGGCAGTCCCAGGGAAGCACCAGCCTCCACGAACGGGCCATGGAACAGGCAAGAGATATTCTCGCCACCCATGAACCGGACGAACTGCCTGTTCAAACCCAGAAAGAAATCGCTGAGATTATCCGGGAGACGGAAAAAGAACTTGGCGTCACGGAATAAGCATAGGGAACAACCAAAGTACCCATATTAACCCATAAGGAAACAGCAATGAATCCCATCATTACCAGTCTCGGAGACGGCACGAGAATCGAGCTGACCCCGGATGAGCTGCGCCGCGACATCACAGAAGGCAGTGACGCAGCCGCCAAAAAGGGAAAGATCGATCCGCTGTCCTCCGCCGATATCGACCATATGGTGGATATCTTCAGCCAGCCGGGCAGAACCGTATCGGTGGAACCCGGCAAAGAGGTGGTGGTCACGGATGACGGAGCGGGCCTGATGCCCAGCTGGGGCAGACCCAGCGCAGGCCACGCCATCCCCATTTCCGACCACCAGAGCATATTAATGTACGAACGGGTCTACTGCGGGGACACCTGCGGTCTTGGCTTCCCGGATTACTCCTACAAGCCTGTGAAATCGGCCATCGGCTATGCCCGTTCCCACTACAAGGCCATCTCCATGCTCACCACCATCCCGCTGGTGTACGGGTCCCAGCCCAACATGGGGATGTACTACCATCCCACGGGCCCGGTGGAATCCCCCAGTGAATACCTCTCCGCCTTCCAGTTCGACAAGGCAAAAGAGGTTCAGGAACAGGCGGCCGAGCATATGCGCCGGGACATCATGGATGTGGCCGAAAGCCTCTATGAGGTGGGCTGCGAAGCCATGAACCTGGACACGTCCGGTTCCGCAGGAGACGCCGACTTCTGGGGCTGCCTCAACACGGTAAAGGACATGAAGGAAAAAATGCCGAATATGCCGGTGGAAATGGGCATGGCCGGTGAAATGGTCATGGGCATGCACGGGGAACTGACCTGGGACGGCGAACGCCTGGCAGGCATGTGGCCCCACCAGCAGGCCTGTACAGCCGCCAAAGCCGGCGTGGACGTTTTCGGTATTGCCGTCAACTCCGAAACCGGTAAATCCACCCCCTACAACCTGGCAAGGACGGTCACCTTCACCAAAGCCACCACGGCGGAAAGCCCTATCCCGGTCCATGCCAACTCCGGCATGGGGGTGGGCGGTATGCCCATGACCCTGCTGCCGCCCATCACAGACTCCACCCGCTGCGCCAAGGCCCTCGTGGAAATCGGCAAAGCGGACGGGTTGTAGGTAGGCACAGGAGATTCCCACGGGGTCGCCATTGCTCAGATCGTGTCATCTTGCATGGGCGGTGTCCGAACGGCCGGAGATCTGGTCGCCTGGAT
>JAKSBB010001185.1 GCA_022361315.1 Desulfobacterales bacterium | reverse complement strand
CCTCGGTCAGAACCCTTGAGTTTTTGGCAGACGAGAACGGGTGTATTTCATCTTCAGCCGGTCAATGTGATCTGTTCATTTATCCCGGTTACCGGTTTAAATGTGTGGATGCCATGATCACCAATTTCCATTTGCCCAAGTCCACCCTGTTGATGCTGATTTCCGCTTTTTACTCCAGGGAGAAGATGCTGGTGGCCTACGAGACTGCCGTGGCGGAAAAGTACCGCTTTTTCAGCTATGGCGATGCCATGTTTATAGAATAACCGAAAGGTGACGGATAAAAGAATGCTGACGTTTGAACTTTATAAAGACAACGGGACATCCGGGAATACCGGCGACTGCGCAAGGCTCGGGAAAATTACAACCGCCCACGGCGCCATAGAAACCCCTATTTTTATGCCCGTGGGGACCGTAGGGTCTGTAAAAGGGGTGTCCAAAGAAGATCTGGACCATTGCGGTGCTCAGATTATTTTGGGCAATACCTATCATCTGTATCTCCGGCCGGGGTGTGAGGTGATTGAACCCATGGGCGGCCTCCATAAATTTATCTCCTGGGATAAGCCCATGCTCACGGATTCCGGCGGCTTTCAGTTTTTCTCTCTGGCAAAGCTGGCCAAGTTTACGGACGAGGGGGTGAAGTTTCAATCCCATATTGACGGTTCCCGCCATTTTTTTTCCCCGGAAAAGGCGGTGGATATCCAGATGATACTCGGATCGGATATCATGATGTCCCTGGACTGGTGCATGGGGCATCCCGCCACTGAGAAGCAGACCTTGGATGCATTGAACATGACCACGGCCTGGGCAAAAAGAGGGTATGACCACTGGCAGGAAAAAGGAGCTAAGAATAACCTGTTCGGCATCGTCCAGGGCGGGATGTATAAAGAGCTGCGTTCCAGATCTGTGGAGGAAATTACCGCCATCGACTTTCCGGGGTTTTCCATCGGCGGATTGTCCGTAGGTGAACCCACCGACGTCATGTATGAGATGGCGGAACATACCCTGCCACTGATGCCCCGGAACAAACCCAGGTACATTATGGGGGTGGGAACCCCGGAGAATTTGGTGACCCTGTCCGGGATGGGGTGCGATATGTTCGACTGCGTCATGCCGTCGCGGAACGCCCGAAACGGTAAATTGTTCACCCGTTTCGGTGATATCAATATTCCCAATGCCAAGTACCGGCTGGATGACCGGCCCATTGACGATACTTGCGGATGCTATACCTGCCGGAACTACAGCCGGGCCTATCTGCGTCATCTTTACAAATCCAGGGAGCTGCTGTCCTACCGGCTCAATACCATTCACAACCTGTATTATTACCTTGACCTCATGGCTGAAATAAGAGAAGCAATAAAAGGGGATAGATTTCCCGAGTTCCAGCGGCAGTTTTTTTCTGACAGGAAGCAGGGGGGTGGTCATGCATGAAATGGGTATAGCGGAGCAACTGGTGAAGATCGCACTTGATGCCATTCCCGAAGATATTGAGAACCCCAGGGTGGAGATTCTGAATCTGAGAATCGGCAAACTGGCCTCCGTGGTGGAACATAGCCTGACCTTCTGTCTGGAAATTGTCACCAAGGACACCCCTCTGGAGGATGTAAAGCTTGTGATCGAAGAGGTGCCCATAATGATCCGGTGCCGGAGTTGCAACCGGGAGTGGGAGGCCGATACACCCATGTTTAAATGTCCGGACTGTAAAGATGCAGAAGTGACATTAATCTCCGGCAGGGAAATTGAAATTTCCTCCATGGAACTTGCCGACTAAACGGATAGCGGCAAGGTCTTTTATAAAAATTAATTAGTACAGGAATATACAGGCATGGAAATAAATATTCAAAAACGGGTGCTCCAGAAAAATGAAACCGAAGCGGATAAGAACAGAAATTGGTTCAGGGATCAGAAGGTCTTTGTCCTCAATATGATGTCTTCACCCGGCTCCGGAAAAACGGAAACCCTTTGCAAAACCTTGGCAAAGCTGATGCCGGATATCCGGGTGGGGGTGATTGTCGGAGATGTCTGCACCACCAACGATGCCGACCGTCTCCAGGTGACCGGTGCCAAGGTGACCCAGATCAATACGGACCAGTTCGGGGGGGACTGCCACCTGGCAGCCCATCTGATCGAGGCGTCGGCAAAGGAGCTGGGCTGCGAAGATCTGGATCTGCTCATCGTGGAGAATATCGGCAACCTGGTATGTCCGGCAGAGTTTGACATCGGTGAGGATGCCAGGGCGGTGGTGCTCAGTGTCACGGAAGGGGAAGATAAACCTCTGAAGTACCCGTTGATGTTCCAGGTGGCCGATGCCGCCATTTTGAACAAGATTGATCTGCTTCCCTATCTGGACTTTGATGCACCCTTGGCCGTTGAAAATATGAAAAGCGTCCATCCGGGCATGCCGGTGTTTGAAATTTCTGCCAAAACAGAAGCGGGGTTTGAGCCCTGGCTGGCATGGCTGCGGACCAAAGTGGAAGAAAAACTGGGATAGGTGTTTTTCCTGCCTTTCCCGAAGATCCGGAGAGGAGAGAGGTATGGCTGATAAAACAATCAAGCGTGCTGCATTTGCCGGATCCTGGTATCCGGGAACTGCCGATGCATGTAAATCTGCTATTCAGACGTTTTTATCGGAGGCGCAGTCCGTCTCAGGTGCAACCGGGGATCAGGCAGAATCCACCGGTACTGCTTTAGGGGGAATCGTACCCCATGCCGGTTGGGTCTACTCCGGCAGTATTGCCTGTAGAGTGATCGCCTCCCTGGCACCTGAGGAACCCAAACCTTCCGTTGACACGGTGGTTTTGTTCGGCGCCCATATGCATCCGACATCCCAGGCCTTTGTTTTAAAAGAAGGAGGGGTGGAAACCCCGCTGGGGGACATTCCGGTGGACCGTGAGTTGACGGATGAGTTGGTGTCAAGCCTCACGGGTTCCGGGCAACATATCCAGTCGATCTCTCCAGATTCCTTTCCAGATGAAAACACCCTTGAGCTGCAATATCCCTTTATCCGCCACTTCTTTCCTGACAGCCGTATCGTCATCTGCGGGGTGCCGCCGACGGAACTGGCCGAACAGATCGGGTATGCCGCAGTTGACGCTGCCCGGTCACTGGGGCGGAGATTCAGAATCATCGGATCGACCGACATGACCCATTACGGGCCGAATTTTGGCTTTGAACCGGCCGGCAGCGGCACGGCTGCCGTGGAGTGGGTGAAAGATTCCAACGATGCCGGTGCGATCCGGTCATTGGAAGCAATGGATGTTACAGGTATTCTGAATCAGGGATTGTCCAGAATGAATATGTGCTGTGCCGGTGCGGCTGCTGCCGCTGCAGCAGCATGCCAAAGGGCGGGGGCCTTGCGGGGATGTTGTGTTGATTATGCCACGAGCTGGGAAAAATCCCGGTCAGACAGTTTTGTCGGGTACAGCGGTGTTGTGTTTATCGGATAGGTGTTGACGGGGGCGCCGGCCCCCGTCTTAATAGAAACTCTTATTTCTCAGTCTGCGGCTTTTGTTCCTGCAAAATCTGCCGCTTTTTTAATACGGTCAACAGTGCGTTCTTTTCCAAGTGCAAGAAGCATTTCAAAGATCCCCGGACTAACTGTGGTCCCGGTGACCGCTACCCTCAGGGGTTGAGCGATTTTGCCAAATCCCAGCCCGGTGTCGTCCATGACGGCTTTAAAAAGGGTCTCAAGGCTGTCATGGGTGTAGTCGGCGAGGGCTTCAATGTCTGCAGCACACCGGTTCAGAAGCTCAGCCGCTTCGGGCTTGAGAAATTTTTTGGCTGCCTTTTCATCATAGGTGATCTCATCTGCATAATAGAAGGTGGCGGACTGTGCCATTTCCACGAGGGTTTTACTTCTGGCCTGAAGGGTTTCCACAACATCCTGGGTGTAGGTGCTATCCTTTGCTTCTATCCCCAGTTCTGCCAGGTACGGCACAAGTGCTTCGGCAAGTTCAGCGGGGTTTTTCTTCTGGATGTGTTTGGCGTTCAGGGCAGTGAGCTTGTCCGTATCAAACATGGATGGGGAGCGCCCCAGGTGTTCCAGGTCAAATTTTTCAATCAGCTCTTCTCTGGTGAAAAACTCCTGATCCCCGTGGGACCAACCCAGGCGGACCAGGTAGTTGAGCATGGCGTCGGGCAGGAAACCCATCTTGCGGTATTCGCCCACGGACATGGCACCGTGACGTTTACTGAGGCGTGCTTTGTCCGCACCCAGCACCATGGGGACATGTCCGAAAACCGGCAGGTCTGCACCCAGGGCCTGGTAGATCAGAATCTGTTTGGGGGTGTTGATCAGGTGGTCGTCTCCCCGGAGCACCGTGTTGATGCCCATGGTGATGTCATCAATGACCACGGCCAGGTTGTACATGGCAACGCCGTTGCTTCTCTGGATGATAAAATCATCGATCTCTGCATTTTGAAAGGCCGTGCTGCCCTTCACCACATCATCCACAACCGTTACACCTGCATCCGGTGTTTTCAATCTGACCACAGTGTTGTCGCTTTTTTTCAGGCCCCTTTCTCTGCAGCGGCCGTTGTACATGGGCTTAAGGCCTTTGGCTTTGGCCTCTTCGCGCATGGCATTGACTTCTTCGGGAGTGCAATCGCAATAATAGGCGTGTCCAGATTCCACCAGACGATCAATGTGTTCGTTGTAAATGTCGTAACGCTGTGTCTGGAAATAGGGGCCGTCATCCCAGTCAATACCGAGCCATTCCATGGATTCGAGAATGGCATCTACGGATTCCTGGGTGGAACGGGCTTCATCTGTATCTTCAATGCGAAGAACAAACTTCCCGCCTTTTCGTCTGGCATACAGCCAGTTAAAAAGTGCTGTTCTGGCGCCTCCGATGTGAAGGTAGCCTGTGGGGGACGGGGGGAAACGGGTAATAATGGGTTCCATAATATCTCCAAAAGGGTTGTTCTGAGTAAGCGGTGTAAAATCGAGCCCTTAACTACCATAAAACGATGGCTTGGGCAATACTTCTTGACACCGCCTTGAAATTAGGGTAAATAAGTTTGTTTTATTATTTTGGTGCAAAATAATTGAAATGCAAATAAAATGATATAGTTAGGAGAACTCCAAATGGCAGTACCCAAGCAAAAGAGCTCTAAGGCAAGAGGCAGAAAAAGAAGGACTCACTACAAAACCAGCGCACCTACAGTCACTGTATGTCCCGAGTGCCAGGAACCCAAACTTCCCCATACCGCCTGTCCCGAGTGCGGTGCGTATAAGGGAAGAAACGTAATGGCCGGCGCTGAAGAGGAATAATTATCCAGTAAGGAGTCCATGTCATGACCATTGAAACCAAAGTCAAGAAAGTGATTGCTGAGAAAATTCCTGATATTGATATTGAGGATGTGGTTCCGGAAGCCTCCCTGATCGAAGATCTGGGGGCCGATTCCCTGACCATTGTCGAACTTGTCATGTCCATGGAAGAGATTTTCGAAATCGAAATTGACGATGATGCGGCAGAAGGGCTGGTAACGGTTCAGGATGCCATTGATTTCATCAATGCGAAGTCGTAATCGCGGTGTCATGATTGAAAGATTATGATCCCAACGTGTTGACCGAAATATCTTAAGCAAATCTTGAAATTTGGGAATTAGACAGATGGATACAGACAAGACCATCATTATCGGCAGCGATCACGCTGCCTTCGGTCTGAAGAAAAAAATCAAGGACCTGCTGGTTAACCTCGGGTTTCGTGTGGAAGATGCCGGAACAGACAGTGAGGCATCTGTAAACTACGTTGAATACGGTAAAAAGGTGGCCGGTGCCGTATCAAAGGGGGAGTACCCCAAGGGTATTCTTCTCTGCGGTACCGGGCTCGGCATGTCCTATGTTGCCAACCGGTTCAAGGGGGTGCGTGCAGCATTGTGCTCTGATGTTTTTTCCGCACAGATGAGCCGCCAGCATAATGATGCCAATGTGCTGGTTCTCGGTGGCCGGATCGTGGGAGATGTATTGGCATTTGAGTTGGTGAAAACATGGCTGAACACTGAGTTTGAGGGTGGACGCCATCTGGATCGGATTCAGTCAATAGACGACTAAAAAATTCCTGTCCCGGGCGTTTGACGGGCCTGTCTTCTGATTGATGCCGGGTGCTCAACCGCAGGTACGGTAAAGATGCCGGGCATCATCAAAAGCGCTGTTGCCAGGATTGATTTTTATCCGTCCGACGGTTGCATCAGCGCTGCAATGATTTCCGGTGTCTCGATTTTTTCATGGCACCCGTTTCATGGCACCCATGGATCCCTTTTTCCCAAAAGACACCTGTAGAGGTGGGAGATATTGATGAGCCATATCAAGTCCAGCGATCCTGAGATCGCTACTATATTGGAAAGCGAAGCAACCCGTCAGGAATACGGGTTGAACCTTATTGCCTCTGAGAATACGGTGAGCCGTGCCGTGATGGAAGCCCAGGGTTCCATCATGACCAATAAATACGCGGAAGGCTATCCGGCCAAGCGGTACTACGGTGGATGCGAGTTTGTGGATCAGGCCGAAGATATTGCCATTGAGCGGGTGAAAAAACTGTTCGGCGTGGAATATGCCAATGTTCAGCCCCATTCCGGATCCCAGGCAAATATGGGGGTTTATTTTTCCCTGCTGGATCCGGGTGACCGGATTCTGGCCATGGACTTGTCCCACGGCGGTCACCTGACCCACGGTGCCGGCGCCAGTTTTTCCGGCCGTCTCTACAATTTCACCCACTACGGATTGAACCCCGACACCGAGACCATTGATTTGAATCAGGTGGAAGATCTGGCGAAGTCCACACAGCCCAAGCTGATCGTGGCCGGTGCCAGTGCCTACCCCAGAATTATCGATTTCAAGGGGTTTGCTGATATAGCAAAGGCGACCGGTGCGCTTTTTATGGTGGATATGGCCCATATTGCCGGGCTTGTGGCTGCAGGCGTTCATCCCTCTCCGGTTGGATTTGCAGACGTCATTACCTCCACCACCCACAAAACCCTGCGTGGCCCGAGGGGGGGGATTATCTTATCTTCGGATAAGTATGGCAAGTCCATCAGCAGCCAGATCTTCCCGGGCATCCAGGGCGGCCCACTGATGCATGTGATTACAGCAAAGGCGGTTGCCTTCAGAGAGGCGTTATCCCCGGAATTTACAGCATACCAGCAACAGGTTGTAAAAAATGCCGGTGTGCTGGCTGATGTATTGATGGAACGCGGGTATAAGCTGGTATCCAACGGAACGGACAATCACATGGTCCTGGTGGATTTCAGCGACCGTGATATCACCGGAAAAGAAGCTGAGGAGCGGTTGGGCCAGGCCAATATTACGGTGAACAAAAATACCGTGCCCAATGAAAAACGTAGTCCATTTGTGACTTCGGGTGTCCGAATCGGTGTGCCTCTGGTTACCTCCCGTGGTATGAAGGAAGAGGCCACCCGTGCCATTGCAGGATTTATCTGTGACATTTTGGATGATGCGGCAAATATCACCCGTGTGGCGGCCCAGGTTAAAGACCTGTGCAGCCAGTATCCTTTATATGAAGCGACAACGGCGCCATGAGTCTGATTCCACCTGAGTTTTCCCCTGACCCCAACGCGAATGGCCCCAACGCCACCGAAGCCAAACGTCCCTCGTGGGATGAGTACTTCATGAGTATCACCGACCTTGTGTCTTCCAGGGCCACCTGTACCCGGCGCAAGGTCGGCGCTGTTTTGGTCAAGGAAAAACGGATTCTGTGTTCCGGGTACAACGGTGCGCCCGCATCCGTGCCGCACTGCCGTGAGACCGGGTGCCTTCGCGAGCAGCTTAATGTGCCTTCCGGAGAGAAACACGAACTTTGCAGAGGCGTTCATGCCGAGCAGAACGCCATAATTCAGGCGGCATACCACGGTATACCGGTAAACGGGTCTGTGCTGTATTGTACCACCCAGCCCTGTTCCATCTGCGCAAAGATGATTATCAATGCAGGGATTGAAAAAGTCTACTATAGAGAGGGGTATGATGACCCGCTCTCTCTGGATATGTTTGCCCAGGCAGGCGTTGAACTGGTCCGGCTGGACACCTAAATCCCAAGCTGTGAGGTTGTCATGAAATGTCCATTTTGCGGAAAGCTGAATACACGGGTTGTTGATTCGCGTCCGGGTAAGATTGAGTTTGAAGTCCGGAGACGGAGGGAATGCCAGGCCTGTGCCCAGCGGTTTACCACCTATGAACGGGTGGAGCAGGTCCCCGTGATGATCGTGAAAAAGGACAACCGAAGAGAAGAATTTGACAGGGAAAAAATTCTCCGGGGGATCCAGAAGGCATGCGAGAAACGCGCCATCAGCGTGAACCAGATTGAAGAGATGGTGGACGCGATTGAGCGTGATCTCCGGGAAAGCAACGAACGCGAAGTTTCCTCCAAGGTTGTTGGTGAAAAGATTATTACTGCGCTCAAAGCCGTAGATGATGTGGCATATGTGCGGTTTGCCTCTGTGTATCGGGAATTTCGCCATGTGGCTGACTTTATAGATGAACTCAAGGGGATGCTGCCCCAGGAATGTCAGACCATTGAGCTTGATCAGATGGCGAATGGCGAAGTTAAGGGCGGACAGGATGACTGACACCGAATATATGCGCCTGGCCCTTGAAGAGGCTGCAAAGGGAAAAGGATTTACCTCACCCAATCCCTGCGTAGGGGCTGTGGTGGTGAAAGACGGAAAAATTCTCGGCCGCGGTTACCATCCGAAAGCCGGAGGTCCCCACGCCGAGGTCGTTGCCATAGACAACGCAACGGCCAATGCGCCGACCATGGTGAAAGGGGCCACCATCTATGCGACCCTTGAACCCTGCAATCACTACGGAAAAACCCCTCCCTGTACCAAAAAGATTCTGGATGCCGGTATTGCCCGGGTTGTTGTGGCCTGCAACGATCCCAATCCCAATGTGGAGGGGGGAGGGAATGCTTTTCTAAGGAAGAATGGGGTTGAGGTCATCAGCGGGATTCTCGAAGATCAGGCCGCCACGCTCATCGAAGATTTCATCTGGGCCATCCAGCACCCCAAGGATCCCTTTGTTACCCTGAAGTGTGCCGCCACCCTTGACGGCCATATTGCCACACGGACCGGAGACTCAAAGTGGATTACCAACGATGCCTCCCGGACTTTCGGGCACAGGCTCCGCCATGAGGCTGACGCTATCCTGGTGGGATCCGGTACGCTCCATGCAGACGATCCCTCCCTTACGGCACGAATCCAGGGACAACCCACTGTCGACCCGGCCCGGGTGATTCTGGATTCCCGTCTCACTATCCGGCCGGATGCCAAGGTGATCAATAAGAACTCCGATGCCCCCGTTATTGTGGTGACAGGACCGGAGGTGCCCGGAGATAAGCGCAAAAAGCTTGAGAATGCCGGGGTTACCGTAATTCAGACAGATCTTACCGATAACGGGCTTGATTTACGTCAGGTGATGATTAAGTTAGGGGCCATGTCAATTTCCAGCCTCCTTATTGAAGGTGGTGGACAAGTGGCTGCGTCAGCGTTGAAGGCCGGTATTGTGAACAAGGTGTGCTATTTTATCGCACCGAAGTTTCTTGGGGCAAATGACGGTATTCCGGTGTTCAACGGAACAGGACCGGAGAAAATCCGGGATGCCTTTGAGCTTAGCCGGGTGACCACGCGGCAGTTCGGGGCGGATATATTGGTGACGGGCTATCTGGATAGAGACGGCCTGCTCAGGACTTAAGGTAGGTTAAGGAGCGTTAGGTGTTTACCGGCATCATTGAAAGTTTTGGAACTATCAAGCGGATTGAATCCAGCGGTGAGGGAAAAGTACTGACCATTGGATGCGATCTGGATCTCACCCAGAGTAAGATCGGGGACTCCATCGCAGTGAACGGGGCCTGCCTGACAGCCGTGAGGCTCGGGGCTAATGAGTTTACAGTAGATATGGCCCCGGAAACCGTTTCCAGAACCACCTTCAGCACAATGGGGCCCGGCACCCGGGTCAATGTTGAACGTGCCCTGAAATTGTCGGACCGCATCGACGGGCACCTGGTGTCCGGCCACATTGACGGTACCGGTACTATTTCCGCCATCCGAAAGAAGAGTAATGCCATCATTTACGATGTCACCGTGCCTGAAAATCTGGCGTCCGATATGATTGAGAAGGGGTCTGTGGCCATCGAAGGCATCAGCCTGACCATCAATCAATGCTGGGACACCGGATTTCAGGTGAGCATCATCCCCCACACCGCCAAGATTACAACCATCGGATTGAAGCAGGTGGGTGATGCGGTCAATATTGAGACCGATATGCTGGGCAAATACGTCAGAAAGATTTTAACCACAGGGGGGCAGAGTGCCAATTCACCACAGGCTGCCAAGGCGGATATCAGCCTCTCCCTTCTTGCCAAAAACGGATTTTTATAATCCTTTGTTTGTACGTAAGACGTACGTTATGAAATGTAGGGGACACAGATATGCCGCATTTAAGTATTGAACAGGCGATTGAGGATATCAAAAATGGCAAAATGGTTATCCTGGTGGATGATGAAGACCGGGAAAACGAAGGTGATCTCACCATGGCTGCGGAAGCGGTCACTCCGGAAGCTATCAACTTCATGGCCACTTATGGCCGTGGATTGATCTGCCTTTCCCTGGATTCCACCATTGCCGACCGCCTGAACCTGCCGCTGATGGTTGAAAACAATACCTCTCAGTTTGAAACCGGATTCACCGTATCCATTGAGGCCAAGCGCGGTGTAACCACGGGGATTTCCGCCGCAGACCGGGCCACCACTATTCTGACAGCCGTGGACGATGACACCACCCCTGCAGACATTGCACGACCCGGCCATATTTTTCCGCTTCGGGCGAGGGACGGCGGCGTGATGGTCAGAATCGGACAGACCGAAGGCTCTGTAGATCTGGCCCGTCTGGCCGGTCTGAAACCTGCCGGCGTCATCTGCGAGATCATGGATGAAGACGGCACCATGGCCCGGATGCCCTCCCTTGAAAAATTTGCCAAAAAGCACGGCATCGGCATCTGCACGGTGGCCGATCTGGTAAAATACCGCCTGAAAAATGAAATCTTTGTGCAGAGAGCGGCTGAAACCATCATTCCCACAAGTGTTGGCGGGGATTTCAAAATTATCGCCTATGAAAATGATATTGACAACCTTACCCACATTGCTCTGGTAAAAGGGGAGATCAATCCTGAGGATGACATCCTTGTCCGTGTCCATTCCGAGTGTATGACCGGTGATATCTTCAGTTCCATGCGCTGCGATTGTCAGGATCAACTGCGTACGGCCATGGCCATGGTGGACAAGGAAGGCTGTGGTGTGATTCTTTATCTGCGCCAGGAAGGCCGTGGTATCGGCCTGGTGAACAAGTTGAAAGCCTATGAATACCAGCGCCAGGGGTTTGATACGGTGGAAGCCAATGAGAAACTCGGGTTTAAGGCCGATATGCGGGACTACGGCGTGGGGGCCCAGATGCTGGTGGATATCGGCGTCAAAAAAATGCGTTTGATGACCAACAACCCCAAAAAGATGGTAGGGCTGGAAGGCTACGGCCTTTCCGTAGTGGAGCAGGTACCCATTGAGGTGGCTGCCAATTGTCACAACCAGGGGTACCTGGAATGCAAGCAGGCAAAGATGGGACACCTGTTGCATATGATTCCCGAAGAAGAATAACAATCAGCCAATAGCTAAGAATACCCAGGAATAAATTTTATATAAGGATAAAACCATGCCTCAGATCGTTGAAGCCAATCTTAATGCCAAGGGAAAAAAGTTCGGGATCATTGCCTCCCGGTTTAATGATTTCATCGTCGCCAAACTGGTGGACGGTGCTGTGGATGCGCTTGTGAGAAGCGGTGCCGAAGACAGCGACATCACCGTATTAAAAGTACCCGGGGCCTTTGAGATTCCCCTGGTGGCCAAGAAGATGGTGGCCCAGAACCAATATGACGCCATTATCTGCCTGGGGGCAGTGATCCGCGGTGCAACCACCCATTACGACTATGTGTGCGCCGAGGTGTCCAAGGGTATTGCCACTGTTTCCATGGATGCCATGGTACCCGTCATGTTCGGTATCGTGACCACTGAGACCATTGAGCAGGCCATTGAGCGTGCCGGAACAAAAGCAGGCAACAAAGGGTTTGACGTGGCATTGGGCGCCGTAGAAATGGCAAATCTCTGCCAGGGCATGGACGGGGCGGAATAGGCTGATGGGAGATAGACGTCAATCCAGGGAAGCGGCACTACAGGCCCTTTTTTTTCTGGATGTGAACCAAGCGGACACGGTTCAGGGCCTGGACGACTTCTGCGCCGAGCACGAAGAATTGCTTACGGCGGGCGTCAAGCCCTTCTTTTTTGAATTGGTGGATGGGGTGATGACCCATAAGACCGAAATTGACCGGCTTCTGGATAAATCTGCCCGAAACTGGAAAGTCTCAAGGATGCCGGCCGTTGATCGGAACATCATGCGGATCGCCGCATTCGAGATGTTAAAACGTGAGGATATCCCGGCCTCCGTCTCCATCAACGAGGCGGTCGAGATCGGAAAGAAATTCGGGACCCGGGATTCCGGGTCCTTTATCAACGGGGTGCTGGACCGGATCCGGTCCCAGGAGAATATGGGCTGAAACGGTCCTGCAACTGACAATTTCCACCCGAATCCAGGGGCAATCCCTAACGAGGAGGCGCGTTGTGATTATAAGAAAGCTCGAAGTCGGCCCCATCATGGCCAATTGTTTTATCCTTGGATGTGAGAACACAAAAGAAGCCGTTGTTATAGATCCGGGTGATGATGCGGACAGAATCCTCATGGCCCTGGCCAAAGAGGAATTGACGGTTAAATATTTGATTAACACCCACGGCCATTTTGACCATGTGGGTGCCAATAAGCGGATGAAGGAAACCACCGCCGCTCCCATAGCCATTCACGCCGGTGATGCCCCCATGCTCACCGAGCTATCCCGGTCTGCCGCCATGTTCGGTCTGTCTGCCGAGAACTCTCCCGAAGCGGATCAGCTGCTTGAAGACGGAGATGAAATTACCTTCGGTGAGATCACCCTCAAGGTCATCCATACCCCGGGCCATTCCCCTGGCGGTGTGTGTCTTCACACACCCGGGCATCTGTTTGCAGGTGACACCCTGTTTGCCGGCTCCATCGGACGGACCGACCTGCCGGGCGGGGATTATGATACCCTGATTTCCAGTATCAAGACCAAACTGCTGGGTCTGGATGAGGACACCGTGGTATATACCGGCCATGGCCCCGAAACCAGTATCGGAAACGAAAAACGGATGAATCCATTTCTCAGATAATGGCACCTAAGTACCACCTGCCCAGGATAAAAGATGTTGTTGTCCGGGATCTGTGTCTGAACCTGTCCTTTGAATCTGCTGCAGCACGTTTTGCAGACCGGCCCGGTACGGTCCTGTTGCTTTCCGGTTCAGATATGGACTGCGCCAGGTATAATTGCCTGGCCGTAGATCCGTGGCTGGAATTACGCGGGTATCAGAACCGGTTGTCCCTCACTGTGGAGGGCAACTCTCTGGATATAGGCGATGGCAATACAGACCCCTTCGAACTGATCAGCGAGATTCTCCATCAATGCGCACCGGAACGTCTGGTAACCGACCTGCCGGTAGCCTCGGGAATGTTCGGGTACTTTGCCTACGATCTCAAAGACCGGATCGAGGATCTGCCCCGGACGTGCACGGACACCCACCTGCCGGACATCGTACTCTACGCGCCCTCCGCTTTGATGATCCATGACCGGGAAACCGATACGACCCGGCTCTGTATCCCGGTTTTTGACCGGGCGGATGCGGATGCAATGGCGGCGGATACGGAACTTCGGTTTCTCGCCACGCTGGACAGGAGCTGGGAGGCTTCCGGATATGCCATTGACCGCCGGGGGTTCACCTCTTCGTTTACCAAGCCGGAATATATGGCCGCAGTCTCAAAGGTGATTGATTATCTCAGGGCAGGGGACATATATCAGGCCAATTTTTCCCAGCGATTTGACACCCGTTTTAAGGGCGATGCCTACAGCCTTTTCCTGGAATTGTTCAATCGGAACCCTGCCGCTTTTTTCTCGTATATCAACGCGAGAGACCATCACGTGGTATCCACCTCCCCGGAACGGTTTATCAAATTGAACGGCAGGCATGTGGAAACCCGGCCCATCAAGGGAACCATTGCCCGGGGCAGCACCCCCGAGACTGATGAGGAAAACGGGCGGATACTGGCGTCCAGCCTGAAAGATGATGCAGAACTCACCATGATCGTGGATCTGATGCGCAACGACATTTCCAGGGTGACTGAGTTCGGTTCGGTGGAAGTGAAAGAGCATAAGCGTCTTGAGCCCTATGAAAATGTATTCCACCTGGTGTCTGTGGTGGAAGGGATTTTGGAAGAAGACAAGACCGCTGTCGATCTGATCCGGGCCACGTTTCCGGGAGGATCCATTACAGGCTGTCCGAAAATCCGCTCCATGGAAATCATTGATGAACTGGAGCCGGTGAAGCGCCACGTTTATACCGGTTCCATCGGCTATTTAAGTTTTCATGGTACAATGGATCTCTCCATCGCCATACGGACGGCTACCATCACAGAGAATCGCTTGTTCTTCTCCGTAGGCGGCGGTATCGTCTATGATTCGGATCCGGAAAAGGAGTATCAGGAAACCCTGGATAAAGGGAAAACCCTTATGGAGACCCTGATGGCCGCTTCATCAGGGACAGAAGAATCCTGTCTGAAAGCCTGGGTGAACGGCAAGCTCACGGATCAAGACCGCGCCCATGTACCGGCGGCAAGCCAGGCATTCCAATACGGGGCCGGTTTGTTTGAAACCGTCCGTGTGGAAAACGGGGTGCCCCTGCGTCTGGACTCTCATATCAGACGTCTTGAAACGTCATGGCGAAAGGTGTTTGGCACCCATCCCCCGGATGTCACCTGGGATGCCGTGATCCGCCTTCTGGTGAAGGAAAACCGGCTTGAGGAGAAGGTCTGTGCGGTAAAGCTGATGACGGCCATCGACGGCAGCCGGGAGACGTGTCTTCTGGCCGCATTTATCCGCCCCTATGTTCACCGGTTGGAAAGTTCAGGGAAAACCGGGCTGGATCTGGTCACATTTCCCCATCCCCGCCAGACCTTTTTGGCCGATCACAAATCCATGAATTATCTTTTCTATGACCGGGCCGGTGCCTTTGCTCGTGATCAAAAGGCTGATGAGGCCCTGATCCTGAATTCCGACGGCAGTGTTTCCGAGACAAACACCTGCAATATCATGGCGGTGGAAGGTGATACCCTTGTAATCCCCGCATCCGAACACGTCCTGCCCGGGGTAACGGGTGAGGCCGTAAAGACCGCCATGTCAGTTCTGGGGTTTTCCGTTGAAACCAGATCCCTGACTCCCGAAACCCTGGCGGAGCTGCCAAATGTCATCGTGACCAACGCGCTCATGGGGGCTGTCCGGGTGAACCGGATCAACGGGAGGTCGATTCGTCATGATGGGGATATCTGTGAACGGATTAACCGTGAGTTGGACAAAGGGTAATACTCGTTGTCCCGGCTGATCCGGTTGAACGTACGGATGATACCGGGCTATTGTATTTCACCGGGGATTGGGATAAATTCTATCCAGATAGATCAACCAAAGTTAGGAAGGCAATGACGATGAAGAAAACACTATTCATTGCAGCCGTCGTTTTTATTCTGGCTGTTTCAGCAGGTACAGGTCTGGCTGCACCAAAGGCCGTTCCGGTGAATCCCTCGTTCGAATTTTCCGATGTGGCCGAGGGGCAGAGCATCACCCATGAGTTCATGATCCGTAACGAAGGGGATAGTCCCCTGAATATTCTCGGTGTGATTCCGCCCTGAGGCTGTGACAAGCGTGCCTACGACAGGCGAATTCCTCCGGGAGAGGAAGGTAAGATCAAAATAGGTATAAAAACCGGCGGATACGGTGGTAAAAAAATGAGCAAGCGGATCCTTGTGAAAACCGATGATCCGAAGAACAAGCAGTTTTATCTCACCGTCGGGGGTGAAGTGGATGCGGTTGTCAAGATTACACCCGCCACCGTCAGTCTAAGCGGTGTGCCCGGTGAGGCGCTGGAAAGCGTTGTTACCATCACCCCGGCTGAGAAATATCCATTCTCAATAAAAAAGATGTCACAGAAGTTTGACACCCAGATTAAGGCTGAACTGATACCACCCGGAGAAGGAAGGCGGGACTGGCAGGTGAAGGTTCGGGCCCATTCGGACAAGGCGGATGACCTGTATGACATCATCACCCTGAAGACGGACAGTAAACTGAAGCCCAAGCTGAAGATCCGGGTGTATGCCATTTATTTTGATGACGCCGGCAAAAGTTCCTGAAATACCCACAGAAGAGAGTTCATAGTTAAGGTAAGCCAATGGAAATTTCCAAAGTTAAGGCCGTGGTGTTCGACTGCGACGGTGTGATGTTTGATACGGCCCTGTCCAACCGTAAATTCTACGATGAAATCCTGGGTGCTTTCGGGAAGCCCGAACTCACCGAAGAACAGTTTATTAATGTTCACATGATGACGGTGACTGCAGCCATTGAATATCTGTTTCCTGAATTTACCGACCACAGCCCGGTTTACGATAAAATCCGTTCCATCGGATACGCCAAGTTTATTCCGTATATGCAGCGGGAAAAGGGACTGAAGACATTGCTGGGCAGGTTAAAGGATACGGGATATATTCGGGGGGTGGCCACCAACCGGACCAATACCATGGAAAGTGTACTGGTGGATAACCAGATGACCGACTTATTTGAAACCGTGGTAACGGCTGCCGACGTGACACACGCGAAACCCGCCCCGGATCAATTGCATAAAATCATGAAAGCGTTTGATCTTTCGGCCGATGAAATCCTCTTTATCGGAGATTCGGAATATGACCGGAAAGCCGCCCAGGCAGCAGGTACCTGGTTTGTTGCATTTAAAAGTCCGGGACTTGAGGCCCATGCCCATGTGACCTCCATGGGTGAACTTTCAAACCTATTAAATATAAATGAATAAATTTCTTGACAAATTCCTCAATCATCATTAAATCTTACGAGATTTTTAAATAAAATTGATGTTAGATGACTGGATGTTCATCTAACCCCTAATAGGAAGTAAGACAACCAATTAACAAGGAGAATGACGTATATGTCTAAATTAGTTGCACCCCATGGTGGCAAAGGTCTTGTAATCTGCAAGCTCGAAGGCGCTGAACTGGAAGCTGAAATCAAAAAAGCCGAAGGTCTGAAAAAAATCGAAATCTCTTCCCAGGTTAAAGGCGACCTGATCATGCTCGGTATCGGCGGTTTCTCTCCGCTGAACGGTTTCATGACCAAAGCTGACTGGAAAGGTGTTTGCGCCGATTTCCTGCTGGCAGACGGTACCTTCTGGCCGGTTCCCGTAATGCTTGACGCTGCTGCTGCCGACGCCGCTGAAATCAACGAAGGCGACGAAATTGCTCTCGAAAGAAATGGTGAAATCTACGCCACCATGAAGGTCGAAGAAAAGTTTGAAATGACCGAAGACGAGAAAAAATGGGAATGCGAAAAAGTATACAAAGGCCACGGCGAAGAGTCTGAAGACGACGTATTCTGGAAAATCGCCATGGAAGATCATCCCGGCGTTCAGGCTGTTATGGCCAGAAAAGAATTCTGCTTTGCAGGTCCCGTAAAAGTTCTTTCCGAAGGCGAATTCCCCGAAAAATTCAAAGGCGTATACCTGACCCCGACCGAAACCCGCGCCATCATGGACGAAAAAGGCTGGGCAAACGTTGCTTCCATGCAGCTGAGAAACCCCATGCACAGATCCCATGAGCATCTTTGCAAGATCGCCCTGGACGTATGTGACGGCGTTCTCATCCACTCTTTGATTGGTAACCTGAAACCCGGCGACATCCCCGCAGACGTTCGTATCAAGTGCCTCGACACCCTGATCCAGGGTTACTTTGTACCCGAACATGTTGTCAACGGCGGATATCCTCTGGATATGAGATATGCCGGTCCCCGTGCAGGCCTGCTGCATGCCACCTTCCGTCAGAACTACGGCGTTAACAAGATGATCATCGGTCGTGACCATGCGGGCGTTGGTGACTTCTACACCCTGTTCGAAGCCCAGGAAATT
>JAKSBB010000165.1 GCA_022361315.1 Desulfobacterales bacterium | reverse complement strand
TGGGTTAAACCCTGGCTAAACCCGAGATAACCCGACTATTTAATAAGGTTAAATTCAGATAAAAAAGGCTACGGAATAAATGGAACTTATAACCTCAATAAAACCGCTGCTGGCGGTTCTGGTGACGTTGCTGGTGATGCCGATTCTGGTGTCGTCTTCCAACAAACCCAATGTTCGCGAAGGCTGGACTTTTGCGGCCGGCACCATTAAATTTTTAATTGTTGTTTCTATGCTGCCCCTGGTATTGGGCGGCAATCAGATCGTATTCACCCTGGTAAAGATCGCCCCCGGTGCGGACATCGCCTTCCGGGTGGACGGCCTGGGTATGCTCTTCGCCCTGGTGGCGTCGAGTCTCTATATTGTGACGTCCATGTACTCCATCGGGTATATGAGAGGCCTGAACGAACACGGACAGACCCGGTTCGTCACCTTTTTTGCCCTGGCCATCTCGGCCACCATCGGTGCGGCGTTTTCGGCCAACCTGCTGACCCTCTATCTCTTTTATGAAATCCTGTCCCTGGCAACATATCCTCTGGTGGCCCACCACCAGGACGCCAAGTCACGGATTTCGGGCCGCAGGTACCTGACCTTTATCCTGGGCACCTCCATCGGCCTGGTATTGCCGGCCATGATCTGGTGCTATCACGTCACCGGTACCCTGGAATTTTCCACAACGGGGATTTTTATGGGCCAATTGTCCAAACCCCAGGCCACCGTGCTTCTGCTGATGTTTGTCTTCGGTTTCGCCAAAGCCGGCATCATGCCTTTTCACTCCTGGCTGCCCGCAGCCATGGTTGCCCCGACCCCTGTTTCCGCGCTGCTTCATGCCGTTGCCGTTGTTAAAGTCGGTGTGTTTTCCATCGTTCGGGTGATCACCGGTGTTTTCGGGGTGGATCTGCTCTCTTCCTTTGATCTGGGGGTGGTGATCATGAGTATTGCTTCGGTGACCATCCTTGTGGGATCCTGCATCGCGCTTTCCCAGGATGAACTGAAACGGCGGCTGGCCTTCTCCACC
>JAKSBB010000059.1 GCA_022361315.1 Desulfobacterales bacterium | reverse complement strand
TCGGCTTCAAGCTCGGCTTCATTGGCCACAGGCTGGATGGTACACCCTGCTGACAGCGCCGGTTTGCCTTTCAGGTCAAAACCGGCCAGGTCAGATCCGGATGTGAGCTTGGATACCATTTTAATCAGGCCTTCTTCGTCCACATCATCAACCACTTTGGCATCCGGATGATCTCCGTTGATCATTTCTTCACCCTGAACAACCACCAAGTTATGGATGCCAAGTACGTGGGCGGAAAGGAGATCCCCCTGGAGGGCCATGCGGTTGCGGTCCCTGCCGTAGATATGGATCATGGGCTCGATGCCCTGTTGTTTCATCAGGGCGCCGCAGCCAAGCGCTGACATCTGCATGACACCGTTGTCCATGTCAGGAACAACTACTGCATCAATTCTGGATTTGAGATGTCCGGCGTGGGTAATGAGGTCTGATATATCGATCCCTTTGGGGGCATCCATTTCTGCAAGAACAGCGAATTCCCCGGAGGATAGTTTTTCCTGAAAACTCATATACAATATCCCTTAATAGTCTTTTGCTGCCCGGGTCTGGCGTCGGGCAGCCAATTTCGGCACCTTTGGTGCCGCACAACTGCCATATACCGAAATGTTATTGGCCAAACTGCGCTGTTTGTCCAAACGGAAGGATTTATAGCAGAATTTATGCCATCTGTAAACTGAATAGTAATTCATTTTGCAGATTAGTGATATCACTCAACACATCGGGCATAAACATCGGGATATCTAAAACGACTTGAGATTATTCCAAATATTTTTTAGAAATTTTTCTAATTTTTGAAATTTTTTCAACTTCACGTAATCGGGTTCAGACGATAATTTCAATTTAATGATGAATTAGCATTCATTATCATAATTTGATCAAATAAAATTCAACCCAACCTTACACCACCCCCAGTTCACGGGCAAATCGCGGGTGGAGTCTCTGTCCCCGAAGACCGGATATAACAGGCCGTTTCCGTAAAGCGCGCTTTGTCTGCCGTGACGCGACCACCTGCTGCAGCGGACGCGGATTTATATTGGGTATCGGCCGTGCTGCTCCCACCGTGTTCTCCTGAGACAATTTCGGCAGCAACCGCCCCAGCAAGATGGAGGCCCCCAAAAATACAAAACCGCCGCCAATATTTATATAGGGCATTAGGGGCCCGTCACTTCCGGCCGCCAGCAAACCAGCGATCCAGATCAGCGTTGTCAGGGTTACCATGGCTTTTGTTTTCAGTGTAGTTGTCTCGTTTCCCATGATTGTTCTCCTTTATAAACACGTCTTGTATATTTGTTGAAAAAACTAAACAGTCGGTTTAAATAAAAAGCCGGCGACTGCCGGCCATATGCAGCCTGCGGTTAGCGGTATTCCCGGCAACTCCAGATCACCCGTCCCAGTACCCTGACCTTTTCCAGCGCCTCTGCATGCAGATGAATGGGGGAAAAATCCGTATTATCCGAACAAAGTACCAACGCATCCGGATGTTTTTCCAGCCGCTTCACCAGAATGGTATCATCCACCCCCACAGCGTAAATGGCACCGGCCATGATCCGGGTCTGGGACTGGTCAATCAACACCGTATCTCCCTCCCTGATCAAAGGTTCCATACTCTGGCCGAAAACTTCCATGGCGACCATGGCGGCGGCCGAACCTTTCCGGGACAGCCAGGCCGTCGGAAACGACAGGTAATCCGAGACCTGTTGCCCGGTCTCAAAAGACCCGGTCCCTGCGGACAACCGTGCCGCCACTTTGGGTATCTGCCGGTATTCCTGATCTATCACATCCGTCCGGCCGTCTGCGTTGTAAAACACCGGACCGCTTCCGGTCTCCACCCATTCCGGGTTGATTTTAAACCGGCGGAACAACTTGATTATCCAATTGTCGGGGATGTGGTTTTTATTTCTGGCATGGGTAATGCCGGAGCGGTTGATCCCAAGCTCCTTGGCCAGTTCGGACTGGGAAGAAATTCCGGTGGCGTCCATCAGCCGTTTGAGAAGTATGTCAACCTTGTTTTCAGTCATTGCTTGCTCCGGTATTTTTATTGTGTTTAGTTTCTTGTCTCACACTTGTTTATTTTATGCAACACCTAATTTACATTTTTCCAAGAATTACTCAATAAGCAAGAATCACTCACATCTTCGTGGTTTCGAAACCTGTATACGTATGCCAGGCATAATTAATGCTGTACGGTTTTTAATTATCGGGACAAAGCTTAGAACCCAAGGTGAATCAATTCGACCCGTTTCAGGATCATTTTTGAACCGCAATTTAATCAGAGCCCAGGGGCAGGAAAGCATGCAGTACACCATACGGATTGTAAACTACATTGACAACAGCATTACAGATCTGTCATCTTCAAAATTTTTCAACGACATTGAGTTCCTGTCAATGACCCGGGAACTTGACCCGGCCCATTATGATCAAGCCCTTTCTACTCTTGAATCCAGCGACATTGCTGTGATTTTCATTGATGATCACAAAGAAGGATGCCTCAAGCAAATCGCCCGTATCGCCAAAACCATGATCAACCTTGAAATTATTGCTGCCGTAGACCTGAATCAATCCGAAATAGGCATCCAGGCACTGCAGAGTGGTGCCTCGGATTTCATGATATTGCCTTCCAAGGTGTCAATTTTTGATTTTTACATTAACAGGGCTTTGGAACGCCTTTATCTTCACCGCCATATCTGCTTCAATGAAAGCTGCTACAAGAGCCGGTTTGCCAGATCCCAAAAAAACTACCAGGAATTATTTAATGAAGTTCCCTGTTTCATTTTTGTCCAGGACGGAGACTATATTATTACGGATGCCAACAGAAAATTTGAAGAGTACTTCGGCCATCACATCGGGGAATATTGTTTCGGCATCTGTAAAAACCGGGATGAACCCTGCCGGGAATGCCCGGTACAAAAAACCATTCACGACGGCACCAATCAATTTTCTGAAATGGAAATTATTTCTTCTGACGGATTGAAACATATTGTCCTGTGCTGGACCTCTCCCCTGCGAAATGCAGCAGGGCAGGTTACAAAAGCCCTGGTAATGCTCACCGATATTACGGAAGCCCGCCACTTGGAAGATCATCTCACATCCCTGGGGTTTATGATCGGGTCTATTTCCCATGGTATCAAGGGGTTACTCACCAATCTTGACGGCGGCTTCTATCTCATGGAAACCGGATTTAACACCCACCGGATGGAAAAGGTGCGGGAAGGGTTTGACATGTCCCGGGATATGACGGCCCGGATCAAGAAACTCGTGCTGGACATCCTTTATTACACCAAAACCCGGACCCTGGAATGGGAATTGGTCTCCTGCAGCGAATTCATTGAGGAGACTTTCAGCCTTGTGGCAATGAAGGCGCAGAACAACGGCATTATCCTTGACACCAATTTCGAAACGCTCATTGATACCGATGCCTTTGAGATAGACAGGGGCAGCCTGCAAACCGCCATGGTCAATATCCTTGAAAATGGGATTGAAGCCTGTATCGACGACAAAACAGTCCCCAATGGAATGGACGCCAAAGCCCATACCATTACCTTCACGGCCCGGTTGGATAGGGAAAAAGTGACCTTTCGTATTCAGGATAACGGGCTGGGTATGGACAAAACCACCAGAAAAAATATCTTTACAATATTCTTTTCATCCAAGGGGAACAAAGGAACGGGCCTAGGGCTTTTCATCGCAAGCAAAGTGATCAACCGCCACCGGGGAGAGATCAAGGTTGTGTCCACACCGGGGAAAGGCACCACCTTTATCATTAAAATTCCACGTAAGGTCCCCCATACGGCACGGCTTAGGAGAAGCGCAGTTTACCACCCTTAATTTCCTTGAACACTCTTTTGTTGGCCCCGCTACCGGTCTGATAACAGGGCATTCACCCTTGCAGCCAGCTTCGGCAAGCTGATGGGTTTGCCCACGATCCCGTTTACACCTAATTCTTCAGCAGCCTGGGGATTCAGTTGCTCGCTGTAGCCGGTGCAAATCAGAATGGGCAGGTCAGATCTCAGGTCACGCATCTTTCCGGCGAGTTTTGTCCCCGGCAGACCGGGCATGGTCATATCGGTAATCACCAGATCCACGCCGTAGGGATCTTCAGTAAAAATATCCAGCGCCGCCATACTGGAGGTGCTTCCGGTGACCCTGTACCCGTGGCGTTTCAGCATTCCGGAAAGCATTTTTACGATGGCGGGCTCATCATCGACAACCAGGATATGTCCGGTACCAAAGCGTTCACCGGTATCTGAATCGTCTTCATCGATATTTTCATATGCTTCCGTGAGGGGGAGATAAACAGAAACCACCGTTCCTTTGCCGGGCGTACTTTCCACCAGCACATCGCCCCCACAGCTTTTCACAATGCCGTGAACCACGGACAGGCCAAGTCCGGCACCTTTTCCCTGATCCTTGGTGGTAAAATACGGTTCAAATACATGGTCCATAATTTCAGCCGGAATTCCCCCCCCTGTGTCACAAACCATAAGACAACAATAGGTCTGCTTCCGATCCAGCTTGAGTTCCGGATGAGGCGGGCAGTGGCAAAGTTCCACATTGAGAACGCCCCCCTTATCTTCCATGGCATGGTAGGCATTGGTACAGAGGTTCATCACCACCTCATGGATCTCTGTGGCATTGGCAAGGACATACACATCATCCGGTGGATACGTTTTCCGGATCTCGATATGTGACGGCAGGCTGGACCTTAATAATTTCAAGGTTTCATTGATGATCTCATGCAATGCCACAGGCCTGCGGTCGGTCTTTCCCCGGGAGCGGCTGAAACTCATGATCTGTTTCACCAGATCCGCTGCCCGTTTTGCCCCCTGAAGAATATCTTCAAGGTGTTCCTGAACCGGGTGGGCAGCGGGTAAATCCTGGATAGACATTTCGGTAAACCCGATAACCGGGTAAAGTATGTTGTTGAAGTCGTGGGCAATGCCACCGGCCAGCGTCCCCACGGCCTTGATTTTCTGATCCTGAAGCAGTTTCAGCTCCAATTGGTGCCGTTCCGCTTCTTCTTCTTTTCTGCGGGTAATGTCCTGAACGACCCCGGCAAGTTTACGTGGACGGCCGTCTTCTCCTGTGATGACCGCAGCGGTGGATCTAACGATCCGCTTCTCAGCCCCGCTCACCGGGCGAATCTCATACTCAAACCGATGGGTATTGTCTTTCTCCAGAATATCGGTTATCGCCCGGTATACCCGATTCCAGTCCTGAATACAGGCGGTGACCGCTTCCAGGGGCAGACGTTTGGTATCCGGGGCAAATCCGAAAAGGCGCCTGGCCTCGTCCGATCCCCACACCTCACCGGAGGTCAGGTTGTACTCCCAGTTCCCCACCTTACCCAGGGCCTGAGCCTGACGATAACGACGCTCGTTTTCCCTGAGACGCGCTTCGGCTTTTTTCCGTTCCGCAGTTTCCCTGCGAAGCCGCTTAAGTGCAAAGGTGAGCTCATCCGCCTGCCTGGAAACAGAATCATACCTGAGCAGGGCCTTCTTGTCTGCTGCCCTGCCGGCCATCCTATCCCCATGGCTGCACGCAACCCCGGCTGCACCGGACTCTTTTCCGGCAACGGCTTCAAACCGGACAGCCAGATGGCTTTCAAACTCAGCCTTCATGGCCGATTGTTTGCGCCCTGCCCCCCAGACATGGTACCGGTCATAGGCTTCCTGCCGATACACCTGAGCCAGACTGCCGACATCCAGCATTTCCCAGAACCGGAAGGCCCGCTCAGCCGCGATGGCTCCCCAGTGAAAAAAGCCGGACTTATCCGCTGCGTCAACCGCTTTGTCATAGGCCCGGGCAGCAATATCATACCGCCCCTCAATTCCGGCAAGCTCGGCTTCAGCCAGGTTCACCTTATGGCCGTAATTTTCCGGGCTGTGGTCCGCCCAGACCCGCATCCTGGCCAACATCCGTTTCAACTCCGAAAGTCGCCTGCGACGCTCCGTTTCATCTGTCCCGTCCCTGTCTCCACCAGGGTGCAACACCTCTGCCAGGATAAGAAACCGGATGAAGACATGCTCCGGCCAGGGCAGTAATCCCTGAGTACCGACGGTAAAGATGAGCGATTCTGCCTTATCGGACCAGGTTCTGGCAGAACTCATATCGTTCATTACCAGATGATAAAAGGACTTCAGTATGCAGAAAATACATCTCACCTGGATATTCTTGTGGCCATCCACCCGGGCAAGGTATTCTCTGTCGCTGTCCATCCCGTCATTATCCGCTCTATCATGATCCGGCAATTGGCCGAAGGATTCACCGGACAACTCCTCAAACACCCGGATGCCGCCTTCGCACAGGTCAACGGCCCATTGGTTCAGCCTGGATCGGCTGAAAATCAGTGACTGTTCCGTTTCCCGGATCAATTCCGGCAGGGGGACGGCCTGAAAAAACCGGCAGTACATGTTATGTCCGAAGGCATAGGCCGCGTATTGAAGGTTGCCTGTCTGGACACCGATGTCATAGGCGCGCATATAATCCCGGCTGGCAGACTTCAGATGGTGGAACCAGTGGCGGGTGGAACTGCCCACCATCAGGTAAAATACACTTTGATCAGAAGGGGAGCTGAACTTATCTGCCGCCATGATCCGCTCCGCCAGTTCACCGAACTGCCGGGCCGTGTCATAATCGTCTTCCATCCATCCCAGCAATCCGCCCAGGGCTGTGTAACTGTATCCGATCTGGGGCACAAGCCCGTGGTCCAGTGTCAGGTTAACCACTTTGGGAACAATAACACTCCACAATGCCTGGTGGGTTCTGTAGCAGGGCGGCCCCAGGGTGATGAGCAGCCTGGCCACCGTCAGCATATCGGTGTCGGTCATAACCGGCCGGTCAAATATGGCCGCCACACCGGTCCCCTCCAGCTTCTGCCGGATCTGCAGGACCTCTTTATCCCGATATTGCTCCCAGTCCCCGTCGGGAAGAAAAATCCCGAATTCATCAAGGGCCTGACGCCCGGCGGATATGGCCTCCGCATATCTGGCCTGCAGCGTATAATGCACGATGAGAATGTTCAGTGACTCGGCCCGTTCCCCTGCGGTCCGGGTATAGGCAAGGGAATCCTGAATCAAAGATTCCGCCCGGGTCTTGTCCCCTTCAATGAATTCACTCTCCGCAAGATCGCGGCAAAGGGTCAACGCATCCCGATAACTTGTCTCCCAGAAGCCTTTGATCCCCCCGGCAGCTTTTCCGGCCAGATCAAAAGCGGCACGGTTAAATTCCAGCATCGCCTGAAATGCTGTAGCGCCACGGGCTTTCTCTGACGCCGCCATGTTCAGGCGGACCATAGTCATCTGCTCTGTGCTGTCATGGATCAGGTCGGCACCCGCATTCAGATGGCCAAGGATCTCAAACAGCCGGTCGCCAATGGCATCGCTGTCCAGCCTGGAGAGCAGAAGCCGGCCGATTTTAAGACGGATCACCGGCACCCTTTCCGGACCAATCAGCTGAAATGCCGCCTGCTGAACCCTGTCATGGAAAAAGCGGCAGGTGGCATTGTCGGAAGCAACGGAGCTGTCCAGCGGAATCACCAGGCCGGCATCCCGGAAAGGTCCCATGAGATCACGGCAGTCATCTGAATCGCAGTCTCCGATAGCCTGAAGAGAGGGGCCGTCAAACTGGTTGCCAAGACAGGCGGCCAAGGAAATTAACTCCCGGCTTTCCGGGCTGAATCTTTTCAGGCGCCGCACAAAAAGATCCACGATATCTACCGGTAAATCATTCCCCGCATCCCAGCGCCACGTGGCTGCTGAGGTATCAAATACCAATTGTTCCTTTTCGTGCAGGAAAGCGATAAACGCCCGGATATGAAACGGGTTGCCCCGGGTCTGGGTATACACCAGATCGATAAACCGATTCTTTTCAACCACCGGTGCCGCCAATGCCCTTTCAACGTAGTCCTCCACATCCGCTCTGCCCAATGGCCCCACCCGGACCACCACCGGAGGGGCAGCTTCCCGGTTCAATTCGGACAACAGGGTGTACAGCGGGTGATGGATTCCCACCTCCTCATCCCTGAAGGAGGCCACCAGCAGGAAGTACTTCAGGGAGGTATCCGTGTGAATCCCCTTTATCAGTGCCAGGGAAGCCGCATCTGCCCATTGCCAGTCATCCAGGAACATAACCACGGGGTGTTCGGGTAGACTCACCACCTTTAAAAAGGTCCGGATCACAGAGGCAAATCTGTGCCGGGCTTCCGCAAATCCAATATCGGTATCCTTGACCTCACTGCTGTCGGGAAAAAGCCCCCGGATATCCGGAATCAACGCCACCAGCAAATAACCCAGGTCCCCCAACGCCTCTCTGATATCATCATGAATTTTTTCCCGTGTCATCCGGTTAAAGGTGCCAATCTGGTCCCACAGCCGCACCAGGGCTTTACGGACGGCATAATACGGAAGGTTTTGGTGATACTGGTCAAACTTGCCCTGAACAAAGAGACCGTTGCGCGTCCGGACCGGTTCCGCAAGCCATTCCACCAAAGATGTTTTCCCCATACCCGAATGTCCCGGCACAAGCAGCGTACCGGTATTTCCCCGGCAGGTTTCCCTGAACACTTCGAGCATGGCAGTTTTTGATGCATCTCTGCCGATTAATGCCTCGGGCAATTTAAGCGGATAGGGAGGGTTCACAATATCGCCTTTCACACATCCTTCCCGGCTCGGTAAATTATTCTATATAATCTCTGATGAAAAAAAGCCGGAGGATGAGTTCTCGGGTTGAACGTATAGAATACAATTTCAGCTTTTGTGTACAAAAAACAATACGCTATAATTCCCTAAAAATCAAAATAAAACCCCCGGACGGCAGGACAATATTCCGGAACTTTAATTGCTTTCCCGACTTGACTGTTTGCGCCCCTTATAAAATGCTGACCTGTTTAAAACCCTGTTCATAACTCTGTCCAAAAGATGTTCAAAACTCAGTTAAACCTCCTGTAAAAAAGGTTTACAGCGGTGTTCAAAACGGGTAAAAAACTGTTGATAACATGTTCAAAACTCGCACCCCAAAGAAAATGAACACACCGGGAGTTGCCACCTCCCGTCGCGGTTATTCAGCCGCCATATGCAGGAATTAAATTGAAAGCTAAAAAAAGATCCGGAGAGTAACAATGGTAGACAAGATCGACACCGATGAACTCGACCTTTACAAGGGATTGACAGCGCTGTCCGAACTCCTCTTCCCCAAATCGTGTGAAGCCTGTGGCAGAGCCTATGAAAACGTAGATGATTTTATTGCCCAGACCCGGCGCTTAAAACAGTCCAGCGGTCTGAGAGCCGATCTTGATGAAGAGGAAGGGGTCATCGTGGAGCTGTTCAGGAACTGTATTTGCGGGGCCACTCTGGTGACCGGATTCAACGACCGTCGTGTTCCCACCGAAGCCGGTATCAAACGAAGGGAAAAATTCGATGAACTCATGGACCGCCTCACCCAGGCCGGCCTTGATCCCGAGACCATCCGGCGTGAACTTTTCAACATCATGAACGGGATGGGAAGCAAATTGTTGCGGGTGAAAAAAAATCCCAATTAATACGTAGCGTCAGGCGATCCATCCCCCGCGTTTTTTTTCGCGGTCCACCAGGGTGGATTCAAACCCCGGGCCCTTCCGGACCGGATACTTCCGCCGCCGGTCCCCTCCCCTGCGCCGGTCCGGCCGGCCGGAAAGACTGACACGCACCCCGCTTCTCACACTTCGCCGACGGTCCAGCTTCTGCTTTCGCCGGTCCACCCGCCGTTTCGTTCCCAGCGCCCGGCTTTTGGCAGACCGGGGCAAACCACCGTCCGCCGCCCTGACATTCTGAACGCCTAATATCTTGCTGAAAAGTACCATACCTGCCTCCAAACACGATATCTAAAACCGCCTCGTCATGCCAAATGCCGATTCCAAAGGCGGTAATTTTTTCCGCTTACGGACATTATATTGAAATTACAGCAAAATCCGAACCACCCCCCACCAGCCCCGAAGGATTGTCTACTTATTTTTATGTATCCCCCACCCGGGATACAGGGATATGTTGACAAGCCCTTCCATATCAGGATATGACTGAATCCACTGCACCGGCAGGGACCGGACCCGGTTTTCGGACCCCATATCAAAACGGTTTAACAAGATCCTTAAGGTTATGGACAAAGACACCCTGAAAAAAATTCCTCTGTTTGCCGCGCTTGACGACGCCGGGCTCAGCACGCTGGCACATTCAGTGGACAGCCCCCGGCAACTTTCCCGCGGGGACATTCTTTGTAAAGAGAAAGCGGTGGGGCACTCCATGTTTATTGTCCTCTCCGGCAGGGTGGAAGTCATTAAAGCCTACCGCACCCCGGACCATCGCAGCCTGGCTGTGCTGGCGCCGGGGGAATTTGTCGGAGAACTCTGCCTGATTCTGGAAAATCAACAGCGAACCGCCACTGTCCGGGCCATACAACCGGCAAAGATTTTAGAACTCAGCCGTGCCTGGTTCGAATCGGTGATGGATTCCCATCCGGCCCTGAGCACAGTGATCATGCGACGGATCAGCGAACGTCTATGTGCTGCGGATGAGGCCATAATCCGGAGTCTCAGAGAAAAGAACCGGGAGTTGAACCGGGCATATAACCGCCTTAAAAACGCCCAGGCCGAACTCATTGAAAAAGAAAAAATAGAACAGGAATGCCTCATGGCCCGCCGTATCCAGACCGGTATCCTTCCCCGCACCCTCACCCCGCCGGAGGGGTGTGACATCGGTGCCAGAATGACACCGGCCCGCACCGTAGGCGGCGACTTTTACGATGCTGTTCCTCTGGATGACCACCGCACCGCGTTGGCCATTGGTGACGTCTCAGGCAAAGGCATTCCAGCGGCCATATTCATGGCCCAGTTCTGCACGCTGCTGCGGGTCTGGGCGAAGCCTGAGAACACACCGGAATACGTGCTGACACAGATCAACAACCATTTGACCGGACTTAATGACGAAGGGCTGTTCGTCACCTGCATATACGGCATCTATGACAGCCGCAGCGGCACCTTCAGCTATGCCCGGGCCGGACATGAACTGCCCATGGTAATTGACGCCAACGGAAACATCACCCGCCCCCTGAAACAGCATGGGGTATCCCTGTGCCTGTTTCCGGACCCGGCATTGGATATTCAGAAACTTATTGTCCCGCCGGGTGGCAGGTTGCTCCTATATGTGGACGGGTGTATAAACGGCCGCAATGAAAGTGGAGACGTGCTGGGATCAAACGGGTTTGAAGGGTTCATCAATGAATGTACGGCCGAAACATCCCAGGCCATTTGTGATGCACTTGAAAAAAGAATACGTGAATACCAAAACGATACCCCCTGTGACGACATCACCCTGGTTGGCCTTCATCGAATCAACTGGGACAAGGGAATACCCCATTGAACACAACCATCAAAAAGATATAATCCTATGACCGAATCAACACAGATGTTTTCAGATATCATCAACCGGATTCTGGCAGACATCACCAAAGAAGAAGCCATAGCCCTTCAGGGCTGGGCCACCAAACTGCTTGACCTGCGCAGAAGCGACAAATCCGGAAAGGAAAAATTTCAGGATATTATTCACCTCACAAAAAATGCCAATATCCTGTTTCCCATTATTAAAAAGATCGCCCTGGAACTAAAACGGACCGGCTGGGACGAAAGTTCATGGAAGTCCAGGATGGGA
>JAKSBB010001120.1 GCA_022361315.1 Desulfobacterales bacterium | reverse complement strand
CGGCAGGCAAAGACGATCCCAGGTGCCTGACCGACCATACACCGGTGCCGGACGGCTGCCATTTTTTCTACGTGGATCATTTTGGTAAGCCCCTGTCCGAAGCGCCCTCCGCAATTCAGGCCAATGAACCGGTGATGCTGGCCCATATGGTGCGCAGCAACGGCAGGACATTGCTGTCCGCCATTGACGGCAAATCCCTGGCGGTGACCATTGACGGCAAACCAGACGCCCGGATTTCCCTGTCCGCCGACAAACGGTTTATTACACTGATCCCCAAAGAAACCTGGACGGGACCTGAAGGCGGCAGTCTGGATATCCGGATTAAATGTCGAATCAGGACCCGGCTGCGCCGTTTTGGCCTGAAATTTTTCGGGGGTAAAAAGACCCACGAATATGACGGCCGTTTCCGGATGGCTGTCCACCCGTTCAAAGCGCCCGAGGGTAATACGGAACTGCCCTACAGGATTCCCAAAGGACCGGGAGATCATGGCGATGTCATTGAGATCCGGCGCCTTTCCTGTCCCCATCCCACCATGCTGCCCTCCTACAATCAGATCGGGTTCGATTCCCTGCATTACCTGGGGGTACTGGTGGGGGAAACCCGGGACGGCGCCGTGCTGTGGGTGGTGCCCGGCCGGCTGGATGAAGCCAGCGGCAAAACCGTGGTTGAGCCCTCCCTCACCGACGTCCACGTGATGCAGATGAACTATCAGAACGGCCTGGTCACCCTGTACAACTATGACGGCTTTGCCATCAGTTTTGTGGGATCATGGGATATGCCCTTCAGCCTTTACCGCATGGCTGCCCGGGTGGATCCGGCAGACGGCCATCCCCTTGGCCCGGCGGCGTTGAGTGCTATCATCCGCTGCGACGATATAAAGTTTTACGGCCGCTTCCTCAAGTTGACCGGCATGTCGGATATGAAAACCGGGCTGATGCATATCTGCGGCGGTTTGGATCTGGCGATCTGGAATCATGGTGACGGACCTGAAAAAACAAGAAACGCAACCGCAGAGGGGATTGCCCTGAATATCAACAGTACAAAGGCAGAGGCTGTTTTTGAGACCCCGGCCTGCCGGGAGGGGGATCATGTGTGGGGCATCCTGCTGCTTGAGGGCGGCAGCGGCAGGCCTTTGGCCCTGGACTATGCCCGCAGCACCCGCGTCGAGACGAACACCACTGGCCGTGTCAGCGCAGTGGTGCTGGACTACAGGGATAAACCGGTGTCGGGTGATATCCGGGCGTTGCTGATGCAGGATACCCGTATCGTTTCTCGCACGGATATCCGGGTGGGAAGATGATGCGGACGGCAAAGCGCTGGTTTGATATCCGGGCCTTTGACAACGGGGTGACCCGGATAAGGGAAACCCACCTGGATCCGGCCGCCGCCTGTAACATCTGGGTGATCCACGGCCGGGACCGGCATGTGGTGATGGATAGTGGTACGGGCCTCATGAGTCTGAAGCAGGCCTTTCCACAGCTGGCCCGGCATCCCGTGGTCTGCATCGCCAGCCATACCCATTTTGACCATTGCGGCGGCTGCTGGGAATTTGAGGACAGACGGGTGCATCCCGCTGAGGCGGAGATCCTCACCCGGCCGTCCCGGGAGAACACCACAGCGGAAGGCTATCTGGTGCGAGAACTTTTCTCCGCTTATCCCTTTGATGGATTCACGCCGGAGGCTTACCAGGTGAGGCCGTCCCCAGCCACAGGATTTTTATCTGACAGTGATGTCATCGACCTGGGGGACAGGGTGCTCACCGTCCTTCATCTTCCCGGCCATTCCCCCGGGATGACCGGACTGTACGAACCGGCCACCGGCATGCTCTTTTCCAGTGATGCCCTGTATGACGGCCCGCTGTACGACGATGTATATCATTCGGATCTCCGGGATTACCGGCGCTCCATGACCCGGCTGCTGGAACTTGAGGTGTCCGTGGTCCACGGGGGACACTTTGATAGCTTTGGACAAAAACGGAAGAATGATTTGATTCACAACTGGTTTGAGACCCGGCCCAAGACCTGATTGAGGAGACCGCCCATGACCAACGCCCGTACCCCCCGCGCCACAGGCATCGCAGCACCTGCCGCCTTAGGCTTCGGCACCATCGTTCTTTACAACCTGGCCGGGTTTGCCTTCAACCTCTATGACACCGTGTTATATGCCTGGCTGCCGTATTTCTACAGTCCGCCGGTGGACAGCAATGCCACGGCCTATGTGTCCATCGGGGTTTTCGGCCTGATCCTGGCTGCCGGCCGCATCCTGGATGCCGTATCCGATCCCCTGGTGGGATACTGGAGCGACAGAACCCGCTCCAGATGGGGCCGCCGCAAACCCTATATCTGTGTTTCCGGTCCCATCCTCTTTCTCACATTCATTCTGGTATGGCATCCCCCGGTGGAGGGTGTCAGCATGCTCAATGCCGCCTGGTTGGGGGGAATTCTCCTGATCTATTACTGGGCCTACACCGGCCTGCTCATCCCCTGGCTGGCCGTTCTGCCCGAAATGAGCACGGAAAACAGCACCCGCATGAAAATCGTATCGGTGGGCATTGTTTTCGGGATCGTCGGGGCTCTGGTGGGCGGCGGCTTGTCCGGACCCCTGATCCAGCAGTATTCACCCCTCACCATGGCCCTCATTCTGGGTACCCTGGCATTTCTTGCCGGGGAACTGACTTTGTTCGGGGTCAGGGAAAATCCCAGCCTCCAGCAGCAGGAACTGGGCCGTGACGGCGTTCTGACCGCCCTGAAATCAGTTTTCTGGGATCGGCAGGTCCTTTCATTTTCAGCCATGATCATGTTTGTCCAGCTCACCTATCAGCTCATGCTCATGAATGTCCCCTATCTCACCACCCTGGTACTGGGGCAGAACGAGTCCATGGCCTCCATGCTGATGGGGGAGATCATCCTGCTCATCGCCATCTCCACCCCCTTCTGGTATATGCTGATGAAGCACCGGCCCAAACGGAACGTGATGCGGGTGATTATCCTGCTGATGGCCTTCGGTTTTTTTGCCTCCTTCTGGATCGGCGCGATCCCGTTTTTTTCCCCCTTTGTCCAGGCCGTCATCATCCTGCCCCTGGCCGCTATTCCCATGGGGGGGATGTTTACCGCATCACTGGGGTTGATCGCAGATCTGACGGATTACGGGGAACTCAAAACCGGCAAGCGCACGGAAGCCATGTATTTCGGGATTTACGGGATTGTCAGAAAAACAGGCTGGGCCTTCTGTTCCCTGATCTTAACCTCAACCTTTTCTTTATTAGGGTATTCCGTAGAAAATCCGCTGGGTGTGCGGGTGATCTGGCTGATCTGTGCCGTGAGCTGCCTGGTGGGATTTATGTGTTTCAGGCCGTATAAAATCGGGGATTCCAAGGAAGAGACCGGACGGGTAATGGGTTTGTAGCGACAGTGGCGGGTAGCCCCTGAACATCTATTTATATATTTGGTGAATACGCTGCAAGGTACCATCCGCCTTCATTTCTCCCAGCGATGCATCCACCTGTTCCAGAATGGGGTGAAAGGGGGATTTTTTCCCGATAAAGATATGAAAGGAAATGGGTTCGGAGGTCATGGGATGGGGCAATTCAAGGATTTGTTCCTGCAGTCCCTCCTTTTTCAGGGCGTACCGGGTGGTCCATTCATTGTTTACCGTGGCATCGGCGCGCCCCAGCAACAAAAATTTCCAGATCTGTTCGTTGCGCTGCAGCCAGTGGACATTGAGCCCTCTATCCACCAGATTTTTCTGCGCCCAGCCGCTTCCCGCATAATCAACCAGTTTGAAGGCTTTCAGCCCGGATAAGTCAGAGACGTGTCTGAGCCGTTCAAGCCCGGGGCCGTTCACAGGAACGAAGATTTTGAAATTCACTTCAATTATTGATTGTTGTGTGGCCTCCGTGAACTTCAACCGTTTTGGGGTGATGGCGGTGCAGAACCCATCTGCCGTTCCGTCAAAAACCATCAGTTGGGCGCGTTTCCACGGCAGTCCCCTGTGCGTGACCGGGATATTTAAGCGATTTGTAAATACTTCATCGACGATATCGATATATATGCCCCGCATGGTTCCGTTTTCTTCCCAGCCGAACGGGGGGTAATCATTGAAGTAAACGAAGCTGATGGTCTCTTTGCCCGATGCAGACAATGTTGTGATGACGATGGTCAGTAGAATACAGAACTGGGAGAAAATGAGTCTTTTCGTCACTTTCTTTCCTTCTTGGGTGTGTTGATCCCGGCCCGTTGATTTCTACATTCGGTACGCCGGATACAGAATCATCAATTTTTCAATTGCCGTGTTTGTTTTGATAAAAGGCTTTGCTGTTCACAATGTACCTGAAAATTATAGAAATTATAAGAAATAATTCATTCATATCGTCTATCACTCTCATTGGCAGGATTAATCGGTCAATCCACATGTGGTTTTCATCGGATATCAAAAGGTGTATAAATTGACTTTTCATCATTTTTGATCCGCGGAGGCAGAAATGGAGAGTTACCTGGCATCATCTGAAATAATCAACTGGCAGCACCCCGATATTCTAAATAAAGCAAAAGCACTGGCCCGGGGCCTTAAAAATCCAGTGGAAATAGCCAGCGCCTGTTTTTTATTCGTCCGGGACGAGATCCGTCACAGTAACGATTACAAGATGAATCCGGTGACCTGCATTGCCTCTGATGTACTGAAACACAAAACCGGGTATTGCTATGCCAAAAGCCACCTGCTGGCAGCCCTGCTCCGGGCAAACCAGATCCCGGTCGGCCTCTGCTACCAGCGGCTCACCATTGAAAATGATCAACCGCCGTTCTGCCTTCACGGCCTTAATGCCGTATATTTGCCGGAATTCGGCTGGTACCGTATGGATGCCAGAGGAAATAAAACCGGTGTAAATGCCGAATTCTGCCCGCCGGAGGAACGGCTGGCCTTTCCGATCATCACGGAAGGGGAGGCTGACTTTCCGGAGATCTGGCCCGAACCTTTGCCCGTGGTGATTAAGGTACTGACGTCGTCGCTTACGTATCAGGATGTGGCGGAGAATCTTCCGGACATTGAAATCTGCGGTGATGGGAAACTGCCGGGACCGTTCAACGATACACGGAATCGTCTGCGGGACTCTGACCCGGAGGGGAATGAAGACCCATACGGGTTTGAGCTGCGGACCGGGCAGCCCGTGAAACTGCTGGTGATCAACTGCGGTTCCTCTTCCCTCAAATTCACTCTTTTTAACACAACGGACCCGGACCTCTATGCCAGGGGACAGGTGGAGCGGATCGGCATTCCCGGGACCGTCCTGACACTGAACTCCTCCCGGGGGCAGTCGGAGATCCAGGTGGAAGAGGGTACCCACCAGGGGGCATTTTCCGCCATGCTCAACACCCTTGAATCCACCGGGCTTATCCATGAGTTTTCAGAAATTACCGCAGTGGCCCACCGCAACACCCTGGGGGGTGAAAAACACCGGGGTGCGGTTCTGATCACCGAAGAGCTGATTCAAGAGGTAGAGGGCTACTCCGACCTCTTTCCCCTGCACAATCCCCCCATCATCGCAGGCATCCGTGCCGCCCAGGCCCTGCTGCCCGAAGCCGTCCATGTGACGGTGTTTGACTCATCCTTTCACAGCACCATCCCTTCCTTTGCCCACCTGTACGCCCTGCCGTACGCGTATTACGAGGAAAAGGGGGTACGGCGATTCGGTTACCACGGCAGTTCCCATAAGTACGCGTCCCTGAAGGCGGCCCAGTTTTTAAAGCGCCCCGTCAACAGTTTGAAAACCATAGTCTGCCATCTGGGCAGCGGTGCCTCTCTTTGCGCCATCCACCACGGCCGGTCCGTGGACACCACCCTGGGCTTCTCCCCCCTGGAGGGTGTGATCATGGGCACCCGGTGCGGAGACCTGGACCCGGGACTTCTGCTTTACCTCATGAAGCACGAGAATATGGGGTATGAGGAACTCAGTGAGATGCTGAGTAAACAAAGCGGCCTGCTGGGCATGTCCGGGGTTTCCAGCGATATGCGGGAGGTTGAAGCTGCAGCTGCCGAGGGCAACCGCCGGGCCATGCTGGCCATTGAAACCTATGCCTACCGCGTGAGAAAGTACATCGGTGGCTATGTGGCTGCCCTTGAAGACCTGGATGTCCTGGTATTCACCGGCGGCATCGGCCAAGGCAGTGTTCTGATACGCAGCCTGGCCTGCCAGGGCCTGGCACGGATGGGTATCATTCTGGATAAAGAGAAGAACCGGGGGGCAGATGGTTTCAACACGATCACGGACATTACCACGGAGGACTCCCAGGTCCGGGTGCTGGTCATCCCGGCGGACGAAGAGCGGATGATCGCCAGGGATACTCTGGCAACCCTGGCCCTGTAACATGTCATCGCTTACTGGCCGTTAGTGTACCCATGCCCGTCACCATTGAGGTGTCCACTTAAAATCCTATTTTTTTCTTTGGCTTATCTTCATTTTTTATGAGCTTGTCTAGAACGGAGAAAACGATTTTGAATGTTGCCCTCTCTTTAAGGTGCCAAATTGGCTCCTTAAAAAAGCGACTTCATCTTTGGTCAATTCAAACATAAAGTCATCCGGAAACCGATCTATATTGCGTCGAACATTTCTTTTTAATACTTTTGTTTCGACTTGGTATAGTTCAGCTAAATCCCTATCCAGCATCACCTTAACACCACGAATCGTATATATTTTATCGGTGATTTGCTCTATTGGCAGTAAGTCTGTTTCCGTCATTTTGAAATCTCCTGAGATAAGAACCTGATTATGATCTTTTTTATATAGTATTCGTGCTCTGTTTGGTCGAGTTATTTGTTTGATTTTTCACGCGTTTCATTAAAGGCATGATATTCCTCGACGAACGGTTTCAAAGCACTTAATATAGGCCCATGAGAAGCGAACGTTTTTTCAAAGATCCGAATCTCCCCTTTGCAGAACTGCGATGCTCCCGGAGCAGTTCGGATTCCTTTAAACCCCATATGCACCGGACGCTTGGTATCGGTGCCGTGGATGACGGAGAGGTTATTTATACCCTGAACGGGGAGACGGCCAGTCTTGTGCCGGGCACCCTGGTGGTTTTTAATCCCGAGGCCCTGCATGCCTGCAACCCGGCCGAAGGATCTGTCCGCAGTTATTATATGCTTCACCTGGATACGGACTGGTGTCTGAAAGTGCAGCAGACCCTCTGGAATGTGGGGGGCTTTATTGCGGCGGAGAAGACCCGGATTGAAAATGCGGCATTATACGAGGCCTATTGCCGGACCATGGTGCTGCTGATGGATGGCCAGGTACATCTGGAAGAAAAGGAGCAGGCTCTGTATGAACTTATCTGTGATATTTTCACTGTGGTCTGCCGCCCCGGGGAATCCCGGGAAACAACCGGTGGTGATGTCGCAAGGCTGAAAAAATTGCTATCAACGGATTTGCAGCGGGACTGGCCCCTGGATTCCCTGGCAGCCTCCCTTGATGCCAATCCCTATACCCTGATCCGCAGCTTTAAGGCGGTCACCGGCATCACCCCCCATGCCTACCGCATGAACTGCCGTATCGAAAAGGCCAGGGAGCTGTTGCGGGAGGGCCGGGAGATAGCGGATACCGCCCTAGAATGCGGTTTTTTTGATCAAAGCCATTTCCACCGTTATTTCAAAGCCATGACAACGGTGACCCCCCAGGCCTACCGCATCAATTTTTTACAATAAATAAGGTCTGGGATGGCGTTATCCTTCAGAAAAAAAGGAGGATAACCCATGGAACTACACGTATTTTTGGCCTTTGTCATTGCCACCGCTATTATGATTTCCCTGCCCGGTCCCTCTGTGCTGCTGACGGTGGCCCACAGCATTTCATTCGGCTGGCGGCCGGCCCTTGCCACGGTGGCCGGGGAAACCGCAGGGATTGCCGTTCAGCTCGGGGTGGCGGCGGTGGGACTGACCTCGCTGCTGCAGGGCGTGGCCGAGGCCTTTGAATGGCTGCGCTGGGGTGGAGCCGTCTATCTGGTGTATCTCGGGATACGGCAGTGGCGGGGGGCAGGGGAGCCAGTGGAATTTCAAACGTCCAATGTCTCCAGAAAAAATCTTTTTATTCAGGGGCTGGTGGTTACCATCCCGAATCCCAAAAGTCTGATCTTTATCGCCGCCTTTCTGCCGCAATTCATTGATACGTCGCGGCCCCTGGGTGTCCAGTTTATGGTGATTGTGCCAACCTTTCTTTTTATTACGTTTACGGTCACGGCGGTCTGGGCACTGGCTGCGGGACAGGCAAGGCTTTTTCTGCAGCGCCGGAACGTATTTAAGGCGGTGCTACGGACGGCTGGCGGGATGATGATCGCCGCAGGCCTCGGGCTTGCCCTGGCCCGCCGCGGCGGGTAGTTCTCATCGCCCTGGCCGGTTGGGTTGTCAAAGCTTAATCCAGGTGATCAGCGCCAGCAACCCGAGAACCACCGGCCAGTAGGCCAGCTTGGGGATGAGGTTGTCACGGTAGTGAATCAGGTTAAAGCGTCTCAACCGACCCAGCGAGAAAACGTAGGCGTTCAGTGCGGTCCAGAGTATCGCCAGGTACATGACCAGATAAAAGTACTCGATATAGACCAGGCCGGAACCGGCAAATAATTGCCGGATCTGGATATGGGCCAGGAGAACGATGAAGAAGAGGGCGGAGCAGGTGGCGATGGCACCACTGGCATTAAACCCGAATCGTTCGGCCTGTTCCTTCCGGCCGGATACGGTCATGATCTGGGCATAAAGAAGCAGAGCCACCACAAAGAGGGGAACCAGGTTGACCACGAATGCATTCATGAAATTTCGCCGGATGACCAGGTTGATGTAAAATTCCTTGTAGGTGTGATCCGACACCTTGGTAAAGAATCCGAAATTCGTGTCATAGGGAATGTTGGTATAGGAGTAGAAGGTTTCGGTGATGTCCCATTCCCCCTGGACGATGTCCGCATCCACCCCGAAAACATCTCTGGCCGTATCCGTATACGCGTCGAAATCCGGTATCAGCACGACTTGCTGGTCCAGCCTCAGGTCTCCGGGCCACAGCCGCAGCCAGACCGTGAGGAAATCCAGGGGGTATTTTGAATAGTCAAAGGACTGGCGGACGGTGACATCGAAGTACCAGCAGATCATTTTATAGTTTATCCCGTTCTGCGTTCCTTTGAGGGTGGTTGCCTGCCTGAGGGTCGTTCCGTTTGAACTGACTTCTTCGGGGAAGATGATCCCTTTTTTGATATGGGACGGGAAGTCTTCCGGGTATTTCTGCCAGAGATACCCTGTGATGTTGACGTCGCTGGAATTTACAAAGGCCAGGGACTGGATAAAGAATCCTGTGGGGATTTCCCAATGGGTGTTGCCGTTTTTGAATTCAATGGTGTCCCTGGCTGCCAGGTTCCGCTGCAATGTGTGTCGATCCCGGATTTCAACGGTGTTCTGTTTGCCGACACGGTGGACCTGGAACCATTGATATCCGATCAACAATATACACAGGGATGAGATGATAGCCGCGCAAATCCAGTAGCGTTTGAATTCATTCATGAAAAATGCCTCCATAACGGCGCAGAAACGGGGAAAGTGTGAATTGCCCGGACGGAAGGGCTGCCCTTTCTGATACCCGGAATAAAAGAATAATCCGTCAATGCTGATACAGATCGTTGATACAGATGATTGACTGTGGTTTTACCAGGCATATCTCCTGCTGTAAAGTACCGTTTCCCAGCTTTCTTCCCTCTTTTTGTCCGGTTCCGGGGTATCCGGGATTCCATAACCATGATGAAGAATCGCTTTGCAAAACCGTTGAACTTAGACGGGAATTCAGGTATAACCACCTGCCGGATCTGGTGATACCAAACACAGGTATCCGATGAGTATTTTCGTAGTATTAATAAACCTTTAAATAAACAGCAGCAGGATATATGGAAGCACGTACCCAAGTCGTTGACACCGCCGGGCTGAAGACCCGGGAACCTTTTGACACCCTTTTCCCCATCAAGGCCGAAACCCTGGCCGCCATCAGTCAGGACATGGAAACCAACGGATTTGATCCGGTATTCCCCATCGTGGTCTGGGAGGAAGAAGGAATCGTGGTGGACGGCCACACCCGGTTTACCGCAGCCCGGGAACTTGGGCTCGATTCCGTGCCCGTGGTGGTCAAGTCATTTGAAAATGAGGATGATGCCATTCTTTACAGTTTTCATATCCAGCGGAACCGGCGGAACATGTCCGATGAAGATATCCTCAAATGTCTGGCCCTTCTGGATAACATGGAAGAGACCGACGGGTCCGATGAAGATGCGCCGAAAAAGACCCGGAAGGCCGTGAACGAAGAGCGGGCCAAGGAACTGGGTATTTCCGCCGCCAAGGTGGATAAGGCACGGAAAGTACTGGAGCACGGCAGTGAGGAGATCCGGGAGAGTGTCCAGACCGGGGAAAAGTCCATCAACAAGGCCTACAACGAGATGCAGGAGAGCCGTCGGGAAAGCGGTGAGATTCAGGGAAAAGTCACCGACGGACTTGGCGCTGCCGCCAAATATACCCAGACGCTGGGCCGGTTCCTGAAAGAACTGACCCGGATCAAGGAAAACGGCTGGGAAGATGTTTCCATGGAAAAGGCCCTGGCAGACATTGACTCCATCCGGGACCTGATCGAAAGCTAATCGAAAGCCAGTCCGGTTGGGTGCGGCTATCCGGCCCCCAGCCGGCAGATTTTATCTACGGAAGCAGCCACAATCCCTATCAGCCGGTCCGCAGGCAGGTCCGTATATGCTTCCCAGGGCATGGCATTGTCATCCCCGAGGGTCGCCATGAGCTGATTTTCAAAGGTGAAGGCGGCTTCGACAAGGTCTTCCCGGGTGTGCGGGGGAAGACCTAAGGCTTCAAAATCCGGGGCATCCGACTCCGATAAATTCAATTGGTTGACCGCTTCGGCCGGGCGTTGATGCAGCTTTAGGTGGGCTGCAGGTTCGGCCGCCACAGGTTCCGCCCGGGGGCGCAAGATCTTTTCCTCCGCTGCAAGCCTGTCATCCACCTCACCGGCCCGGACAATCAGCGCATCATCTGAATCACATCCTTTACGTTTTAATTCCGTCACCATGTCCGCAAGGAGCGTCCGGGTCAGGGCAAGGGTCTCTATCATTTGGTTTTGGGTGTCTGTCATGGCAAATTATCCTAAAGGTTGCGGCGGTCTGACCAGAATCGCGTATTGGCTGTGCGTCACAGGTTCCTCCACCAGTTTGGCCGGTTGGAATCCCAGCCGTTCATAAAAAGTGAAATTTCTCGGGGTAAAGCTTTCTGCATAGACGTGTACACCGAGGGTATCTGTTTCTTTCAGCACAGGTGCCAGCAGGTCTTTGCCCATACCCTGCCCCTGGCAGTCCGGGGATAATCCCAGGATGGACAAATACCAGAACTCCGGGTGGACCACATCGGCAGATTGGGCCGACATGAAATCCACAATCTCAGTGTAGGCCCTAAGGCTGTCACTTCCCAGGCAGTCCAGAATAAAGTCTTTTTTCTTTCTACTTAGTTCCGCCTCGGTCCCGCCATCCATGGGGCAGTTCCAGATGGCCGCACCGGATCGTTCATCCGGTGTCAGGGTTAGTCTGCCGTGATCGCGGGCTTCGGCCAGGGCATAATCGTAGTAACGGAACATCGCCTCTCTGGCCGCTTCCCTGTCTGAAGCACTATGCTGTTCCAGGGTTATATAAAAGGGATCTTCCGTCAGGGCCTGGTATAGGGCCCGGGCTATTTCACGGTTGTTAAATGTGTATGGGGTCAATGTTAATGACGTCATGGTCCGTTGCTCCTTTTTCAGGAAAACTGAGTTATACCGACAGGGGGAAAATTGCAAGTGGTTTCCGATTCGGAAGATGGGGTTTCGGCCGGAAAATTGGCGGTATTTCCGTCAATTTATTGGCGAAAGAGATGATTGAAGCACATGATTTGGCAGAAAGGGAAACACCGAAACCCTTTGCCCGCAGGTATCAGGAGAACTTTTCCTTCTGTTGGCACACATTCTGCTGTTATCGAGAAATATAACTTTATATGCAACAAACCCCTGCGAACGAGGGAGGTGCAGCATGAAAATTGACAATACCGGCATATCGGCGCCGAATCTGCCAAACAACGGGGTATGGTCCCGGCCGTCGGAGTCACAGCTCCGGTTTAATACGCTTCTGGCAAGTGAGATGGACACCGCATCCCGGGAACCGGACAGCGGACCTGTCCTGCTGGGAACCATCACCCGGGATACCCCCACGGTTTCCCAGCTGCTTTATAAAAGTCCGTTTAAAGCGGAGTGCTGGAATATTATCCATGATCAGGTAAACAGTGATAAGCCCTTTAACAGAATTCCGCCGGGCACCCAGGTGCACTATGACCCGAATACCCGGGAACTGGCCTGGGGAAAAGCGGCGGAGATCATGTTGGCGAAGCACACTGCCGGTACACCGGCCGGATTTCCCGATCTCACGGCGCAACAGGCCGTTACGGTGGCAGCCGATACATCTGATCCGGCTGCTGCAATCGAAGAGGCCCGCATGCTGGATCTGTCCCAGTCCGCAAAGCAGTTTATCGGCAGGGATTACGAGCAGATGGATTGCTATGAACTCCTTGTGGGGGGGCTGAAAGAGCTCGGTGTTCAGTACGCCGGTAAGGGCGGGCTCCACGAGCATCTGGTCAACCGGGCCAGTCAGCAGGGCCTGGCGCGGAACACCTACCTGAACGGAGAGGGTCTCGTATCTGCCTCCGGCAAGGATGTCTTCAAAGAGACCTACTACCGGATAACCGATCCTGAGGGAACCGTGGACGAAATTATGGCCGAGCTGGCTCCCCGCCTTGAACAGGGCCAAATCCTTTCCTTTTCCATGCGTAACCGTGGCCACACCGGGGTGATCTCCCGGATGGACGACCAGTGGACCTTTATCAACTCCGGCAAAATGGACAACAACCTTTCCGGAGAAAACGGCGGTAAAGCCGTGGGTGAAGAGAGTTTGGAAGCCGAGCTGTTGAACTGGTTTAAACTGGTGAATAAAGAGAAAGAGGCCCTTCAGATTACCCTGGGCCGCCTGGATATGGACCGTCTGTCCATGTTCTCTCCTCCGAGTATCCGTCAGAAAGTCTGACCCCTTTCCCTAATATATAAGGAGGCCGGGACAATGCCTGCCCCGGCCTTTAATTTTTTCAGGCAGATTGTGTCATCTCCTTCACGGGACGCGATCTTTCAACAAAATGAATTGATCTTTTAAATT
>JAKSBB010000055.1 GCA_022361315.1 Desulfobacterales bacterium | reverse complement strand
TTTATTGATAAAGTAAATAATAGTATTGAATTGCACTCTAATTTATTGGACCACGCTAATGAAGGGTACGAAAAGAATGAAGAAGGCCCTTCTAAAAATTATCATTCTGGCCGCGCCGAAACTCTCAAAACTGTATTGTCCAATTTGGAAGATATGAAAAAGTCGTGGTTATAATTGGAGCTATGGCCACGAAATTAACCGTGGCCAACGTAATCAAAAAACAGTGAGTGTAACGCGCTCGAAAATGTCATAAACGTTCATTACTGCACTGGTGATTTTGACAATGACAATCACGATCGAGAGAGAGTTCAATTTTTTCATGGCGTTCCTTTTGGTTTGTGGTTTAAATAAATACAGGCTCAGGATAGGCAAATGACTGTCATATGGCTGACACACAAACCGGACGGAAACCGGAATAAAAGCGGAAGGTGCCAATCTTGATATTGACAAACTAGTCTATTTTGCTAGTTTCTGTTCAAAACGGTCGGTGCTCAATTTTGAAATTTTTCGGAATCACCAAACCAAAAACCATCGACCGTTGCCCCGCACTAGCGGGGATGAATCTAAATAGTTCATAATATTGAGACACTCGTCTCATTTTGCCCCGCACTAGCGGGGATGAAAACCGTATAGGCTTTTGGTCCATGCGGTTTTTTTTTGCCTTGCCAATAGATTTCCGTTTTGATAACCTCCTATACATCTAAAATGATAATTATATATAGGGAGTTCATGGGCACGCATAAAAAAATTGAAAATCCAGACGTAAGGGCTGGAATAAAAGCGTTGATAAAAAAAACCGGTCTGACACAAAAGGAGCTGGCCGATGCGATTGGTATTAGTTCCCCGCGACTAAATAACATGGCAGATCGAACACTGAACAAATTGTTATTCTGGTCTCTATTAGAGATTCAGAGGATTCACCGGGTGAAAGGGACTGCTTTTGTTCGCAAACTGGAAGAGATCAAAAAAAATTACCAAAATGGAAATTTTTTGGTTGACTAAAATTTCCATTTTGGTAATATCACCTCAACAACACAGCAAAACTCAAAAACAAACAGGGGAAAACATGGCTACAGTGGATCAGGGAAAACGAGGGTATAAAAAAATCATCGATGATGCATCAAGAGCTGGAACTGGCGCTAAAATCAGAGTCGGCATTGTTGGCGACAATGAAGGGCGTATGGCCGTATACGATTTCACAACAGACAAATGTTTATCAGACTGGTCTGATAATTATGATCTCATCTATAATATGAGGGATAGATTGACAGACGAGCAAGTGATAGAAGAGGCATCACGGGAACAGGATGAACTTGATCGGATATATGAGAAACAGAAAGAAGGCGGTACAGTGATTTTGGCAGATATGTATCCGTTCAAAGAGAAAAAAGCGCG
>JAKSBB010000760.1 GCA_022361315.1 Desulfobacterales bacterium | reverse complement strand
GGCCAGGGTCAGAAGATCCCAGTAATATCCCCACATGGTATCGGACTGATCGTCCCATCCCAGCTTGATCCGCATTTGCTTCTCAAGTGCTTTGTCCAGTTTTTCGGGATGCCCGGCTTTTTTGGAATCAATAAAGTTGAGTAAAAGAGGGGTGTCTGCCATGGCGAAGAATTCAAAGCCGATGACGGGTGTGTGGCCACTGTCAATAAAGTGTTGGATAACCCTGCGTTGAACGGCATGGTGCATGGGATTGTCGTGCTTTTCCGACAGGTAAATGACATCATAGTTTTCCATGTCTTTTACAAGGGCGCCATAGCTGACAGCCTTTCCGGTATCGGCTTTGATGATTTTTCCGATCAGAGGATCTTCCCTGAAAGGGGTGGGGGGTGGCGTGGTGGTACAGGACATGATCATCACCATAAGGCTTATAATGAACAGCGTGTGTCGCATTTTTCCTCGCGGGTTTGGAAGTCGGTTCAGGTCTGGGAAGAATGTAATGCCGATTTTGAAGATTTAAAGCGTGAGAAAGTAAAAAAGGGGAGGGCGGTCTTTGCCGCGTTTCCCCTTTCGGCACCGGTTTGCTGTTATTCCGGTTTTCTGAAGTACATCACCAGGCTTTTACCCAAAACAGGGTTGAGCATCCGGTCAATCAGCTTTGTTAGCTTTGGCTGTTCCATCAAATCCCACACCAATAGTTTATGGTAGAGATTGACCGCAGTTGAGTCTGTCCGGTTGGGGCCCACCAGGCATTTGAGCCACCAATAGGGGGTGTGGATGCTATGGGCGAAATGGGAACCTAAAAATACGGGGCCCCTGGACTGGATTTTTTCGATGATTTCTTTCTGGCTGTAAATCCGCACATGGCCCATATTGGCGTTGAAGTATTCGTCGGATAATTTCCAGCAGATACGTTCAGGCCAGGCCCGGGGAACGGAAACGGCCAGTGTGCGTCCCGGTTTTACAATCCGTATCAGTTCATCAATGGCAGTCTCATCATCGGGGATGTGTTCGAGGACTTCCGAACAGAGCACCACATCGAAACTTTCGGAATCAAAGGGCATGGCCGTGATATCCATACAGGAGAGATTCCAGTCCCGGCAGGACAGGTCGTCAATGGCGTCGTGGAATTTCAGCTTATTGCGGGTGAACTCCAGGTTGTCAAAACCGAAATCCGCACCGGTGCAGATCGTATCCTTTTCCTGGCAGGCCCGCACCATGTGGCGGCCTTCACCGCAGCCGATATCCAGAATCCGGTCGCCTTCACGGACGCCAAGACGTTTAAAGTCCATGGTAATCATTGATCACCTCCCGGTAGACATCTG
>JAKSBB010000577.1 GCA_022361315.1 Desulfobacterales bacterium | reverse complement strand
CCGGCGATTTTCACGGCGTCGATGTTGTAGAAGTTCAGCTTTTTGTCATGGATGGTTTTCCGCACGTTGCCCGGGATATTCTTTTCCATGTCTTCAATGGACCATTCGGAGTTCAGCAGGAAGGTGCCGCCCTCTTTAATTCCCTTGAGCACATCGTAGAGTTCCACGTAGTTGGCCTTGTGAACCGCCACAAAATCGGGATTCTGAACCAGGTAGGTGGACCGGATGGGGGTGTCGCCGAACCGCAAATGGGAAACGGTGATGCCACCGGACTTCTTGGAGTCGTAGGCAAAGTACCCCTGGGCGTATTTATCGGTGTTGTCACCGATAATGGCAATGGCGGACTGGTTGGCACCAACAGTACCGTCGGAACCCAGGCCGAAGAACTTCGCGGAAATGGTGCCTTCCGGTGCAGGACTGAAACCTGCGCCCACTTCCAGTGAGGTATGGGTCACGTCGTCGGTGATACCTACGGTGAAGTGGTTTTTGGGGGATATGGCAGTCATGTTGTCATAAACCGCTTTGATCATGGCGGGGGTGAACTCCTTGGAGGAGAGGCCGTAACGGCCGCCCACGATCTGGGGACCTTCACCGTATTCCATGAAGGCGGTGCAGACATCCTGGTACAGGGGTTCGCCGATGGCGCCGGGCTCTTTGGTTCTGTCAAGCACGGTGATGGTTTCCACAGAAGCGGGAACCACCTGGAGGAAGGATTCAACGTCAAAGGGTCTGTACAGTCTTACCTTGATCAGGCCGAGACGTTCACCCTGGGTGTTCAGTTTTTCAATGGATTCCTCAATGGCTTCGCAACCGGAACCCATGGCGACGATGACGCGGTCGGCTTCGGGATCGCCCACGTAATCAAAGGGTTTGTAGTGGCGGCCGGTGAGCTCGCCCACTTTCTTCATGTAGTTTTTAACGATCCCCGGAACTTCAAGGTAGTACTTATTTGCTGCCTCACGGCCCTGGAAGTAAATATCCGGGTTCTGGGCCGTACCCCTTGTATCGGGATGTTCAGGGTTGATGGCCCTGTCTTTGAACTCTCTGTAAGCCTCATAGTTGAACAGGGACGCCATGTCCTCATATTCAATCATTTCGATCTTCTGGATCTCATGTGAGGTTCTGAATCCGTCATAGAAGTGGAGGAAAGGCACCCGGGCTTCAATGGTGGCCAGGTGGGCAACCAGCGCCAGGTCCTGGGCTTCCTGGACCGATGAGGAGGCCAGCATGGCAAAACCGGTCTGGCGGCAGGCCATGACATCCTGGTG
>JAKSBB010001307.1 GCA_022361315.1 Desulfobacterales bacterium | reverse complement strand
TTTGGGAAACCTCCGCCATTCCGGCCTTGAAAGACTATGTGGCCATCCCGGCCAAATCCCCGGGCTTTGATCCGGACTGGGAGGCCAACGGTTATCTTATGAAGGCACTGGAGCTGGCTGCGGAGTGGTGCCGCGGACAAAAGCTTGAAAATGCGGATATCCGGATCGTCAGCGAGCCTGGGAAATCCCCGGTACTGCTGGTGGAAGTCGGTGCCACGGGAACTGAAGCTGCAAACGGTGAGGTGAGTAACATTCTGTTTTACGGCCATCTGGACAAACAGCCCGAATCCGAGGGGTGGGATGCGGGAAAAGGTCCCTGGACACCGGTGATAGAGGATGGAAAACTCTATGGCCGGGGCAGTGCCGATGACGGCTATTCCATTTTTTCCGCCGTCTCCGCCATCAAGGCCCTTCAGATGGAAGGGCTTGCCCACGGCAGATGTGTTATCCTGATTGAAACCTGTGAGGAAAGCGGCAGTTTTGACCTGGGCCATTATCTGGAATCCCTTGCCGATGTCATCGGCGAGCCCGACCTGGTGGTCTGCCTGGATTCCGGTACCAATGACTACGAACGGTTGTGGCTGACGGTTTCCCTGAGGGGGCTTGTGGCAGGCACCCTCCGCGTGGATATGCTCACCCGGGGCGTCCATTCAGGTGGCTCTGGCCGGGCGGCTTCCAGTTTCAGGGTGATGCGGCAACTGTTGGACCGCATTGAAGATGCCGGTACCGGTAAATTTTTGATTCCGGAGTATCATACACAGATTCCGGAGAACCGGCTGGCTGAGATCCGGGAGACGGCCGGCCTGGCCGGAGAAAGTATCATCGATTCCATACCCCTGGTGGCCGGTGCACAACCTCTGGCCGATACGGCGGAAGAACTCCTGATCAACAGTTCCTGGAAACCGGTGCTGTCTTATATCGGAGCGGACGGATTTCCGTCCACCGCAGAGGCCGGTAACGTGCTGCGGCCCTTCACTTCCCTGAAACTTTCGGTCCGTACACCGCCCACTGTGGATGCGGAAAAGGCTGCGGCTGCGCTGAAGTCCGTGCTTGAAGCAGAGCCGCCTTACGGGGCAAAGGTTTGCTTTGACGACATTGAGGCGGCCCGGGGCTGGAACATGCCGGATATGGGGGAGACCCTGTTTCAACGGGTGGTTGAAACCGCAAAATCAATGTACGGCCATAAACCTGCCTATGTGGTTCAGGGGGGTACCATCCCGTTGATGGATATGCTGTCCCGGCGGTTTCCCTCAGCCAGATTTCTCATTACCGGTGTGCTGGGTCCCAATGCCAATGCCCACGGCCCCAATGAATTTCTGCACATTCCCTATGTGAAGCGGCTGACTGCGGCCGTGGCAAGAATCATCACTGTGTGATATCCGAGTCGGCGCGAATACAGCATCCATAGCGCATCTGCCATCGGGTGCTGTATTCCGCTCCATAGTGCCGTTATTCATACCCCGGGCCTCGTTTCATATGCCGTCCTTATTTTCTTATTGGCCCGGTTGACATATCTCATCGTTTTCCGGATAATAAATTACCGCAAACCAACTTATTTGTTTTTAAGCCTACAATTTGTCTAAAGCGCTCCGGCCTGTGGTTATGGGATGCGATATCGTATTCGGAGGGCACTGAAAACAGTGTCGTTGTCGGTTTCCAGTGCAGCAACCCAAAATGCGATGTGGCCGCAAGGTGTCGTGCCTGTTGTGATTCCCGGTTTAAATCCATTTAAGACCAATCAATATTGTGTTTATTATTAATACTTATTTGGGAGGTAATTATGCGTATGTTGAAGCTTTTGGGTTTCATTCTCATCTTCTCTTTTTATTCACAGTCGGCCGTGTTCGCCGAGTCCATAACGGTGGCCTGCAGTTCCTGGAAGCCTTTTTATTACAGCGAGGACGGTGATATTAAAGGTGCGGTGTATGACATCGCAAAACTTGTGGTGGAACGGGCGCAAATGGATGCAAAATTTATCGTCGCCCCATGGAAACGGGTTTATGAAACAGGTCTGAACAAACCCGACTATATGATTTCATGTATCAGCCGGACCCCTAAAAGGGAATCCCTGTTCCACTGGATCGGAGCCGTAAAGGAAACCACCTATTATAATTTCTACAAGCTTAAGACTTCAGATATTGCGATCGGCTCATCCGAGGATACCCTTCAATACAAGGTGGGTGTTATGCGGGGCAGCTTAACCGAAGACCATATGAACAGCATTGCCCACAAAAATCTTCATATTGTAACCGAAGCCTCGTCCCTGGTTAAGCTGTTGGCTGCCGGCAGGGTGGATCTGGTTCTGGAAGCCCCCAATGTCATCACCAATGAGAGTGCCGCTGCAGGGATTGATCCCGAAGTTTTTGAGCTGGCGTTTCAGGCCTATGGGGTGACCACTAGTCTGTCACTGGGCAAGTCCACTTCGCCTGCGGTTGTTCAAAAACTCAAGGATGCTTACAAGAGTCTGGAGGCAGAGGGGAAATTGACCTTTGCCAAATAAGAAGACGCTTACGGCCGCCATCTGTCAAACATTTCCTCCTTGACAGGTGGCGGCTGTTTGCAATTGAAAGATCGTATTCTCCCCGGTGGGCACTTGCCATTGCCGATGGATGATTGCAAATGGTCCGGGCTGTTAAGCGATCTTCTCAACCGGTATACAAATGTCGATCAGCATACTGTTCCTGGGATGGGTTTCAGGGGTGTTCAAGTAGATCTCATATGGGGCTTTATCAGCAGGTATATAATCATTGTCAGGAAACCAGGATGAAAATATGGTTTCGTAGGCATTTTCAAGCTCGGTGTAGGTTTGTACTTCGCAGTGGCCGACAACACACGGGCCCCCCTTGATTGTTGCCAGCCGGATGTTTCCCTTGGTGTGTACTTTTTCAGGAACGGTGATGCAGGCGTCATACCGGCACTGCTCCGGCGGTGTCATATCCGGATTGTCCCACACAACCCCCAGTAAGACTGAATGTTCAATATTGTATTTCCCATAAGCCCAGTTCAGCAGGGGTTCAAAGGCGGCAAGTCCGCTTTTTTCTCCGTAAGGTCCCACGTACCGTTCATATGCCACATGAAATGACGGCATATCCATCAGGTTGATCCATATATTATTGACCGAACTTATCGGGAATTCCGTATTTCTGACAGGGCTGCGGTCAGTTGCTTGTTCTTTTTTCCACCTCTCCAATGAATAGGTCTGTCTGAAGCTGCTGGGGGAGAGATCATATTTCTTTTTGAATGCCGTGGCAAAATTCTGGGAACTGCAAAATCCGCAATCCAGTGCAATGGAGGTGATGCTGTCTCCGGACTCTACCAGTAAACGGTTGGCCGCCCATTCCAGTCGAAGCCTGCGAATATGACCGGAAACGGTTTCCCCTGTTTCTGCTTTGAAAATTCTGTGGAAATGATACTTTGAAAAATGGGCTTTTTCGGCGATCTCATCCAATGTCAAATCTGTCCGGAAATGCCTGTCCATATAGTCCAAAGCCGCATTGATCCTTTTTTTATATTCTTTGTTCATGGGATAAAAATATATGAGCCGGTGGGGTTTGTATAGATGAAAACCGCAAAAAATCAAACCTGGTGAGCAATCCCGAGAACGCCATCCGTTACACCTGTGGCGTATAGTCAATGCCAGAGAACGACACATCAACCACAACCCGGGACATCAGGGAGAAACGTATGAAGGTTTATTTGATCAAGGCCTCGTCAGGAAGTGATTATTCAAAATACAAAGCCGAAACCGGCGGACCGCCCCAGAATATTTTTTCAACGGCAGCAGCCACCCCAAAAGGCGTCGGTATTGAGATGACCGACGAGACCATCGGTATGAAAACCAATTTTCATTCCAAGGCACGGGTCATTGCCGTTTTCATGTCCACACCCGACGCCCTGCGGGCATATGAGATTGCAGATGCGTTTAGAGCAAAGGGAAAAATCGTTGTATTGGGAGGGCTGCACACCCGGTTTTGTAAAGATGAGGCATTGGACCATGCAGATGCCTTGCTCCTGGGTGAAACCGAAGGCATATGGGAGACCCTTCTTGGAGATGTGGAAAATGGCAGGCTGAAAGAAATTTATCAAAGGGACACCCCTGTGGAATTATCACGCCTCAATCCTTACCCCACAGAAATCATTGGGCCCAAAGTCTATAATTATACCTGGTCGGTGCTCGTGGGCCGGGGATGCCCGAACCATTGTTCCTTTTGTTTGGTACATCAGTTTTTTGACACATGCCGGTTTCGTCCCGTTGAACACATTGTGGAAGAGATTCGTCAATTGAAAGCATACGGGGTTGAATGGGTTGAGCTTCATGCCGACAACCTGACCGTGAACCGGACCTATGCCCTGGCATTGTTCAAAGCACTGGCACCTTTGAAAATGAAGTTCTATGGGGAGACAACTATTGGGATCGCAGAAGATGACGAATTGTTACAAGCGGCAAAGGAGGCAGGGATCAAAGCCCTGCTTTTCGGGATTGAAACCCCATCCCGGGAAGCCCTGGAGGCCCAGGGTAAAAAATTTGTCAGACCGGAATCGGTAAAGGCGCATCTTTCAACCGTAAAAAGATATGGTATTGAGGTGTGGGGGGATTTTCTGGTTGGGTTTGACGCTCACGACGTCACTATCTTTGAGGACACATTAAAATTCATTAAAGAGATCAAGGCGGACAGGACATTTGAACATCTGGTCATTCCTTTTCCCGGCTCAGACACCTATAAAACACTGGATGGACAAAGACGAATTCTGACGAAGGACTGGTCCAAATATGACGGATCCCATGTGGTGTTTGAACCGTATAAAATGTCTGTGGAGGAACTTGAAGAGGGCGTTTACTGGTTGTGGTTGAAGCGCCAAGGGGCAATGGCTCCTTTCATCTATTCATTAAAAAATATCATGGGGTATTGAATGAAAGAAAATGAGTTCACAAAGGCCAGTACATTTCTTGCCCGGGCCACCCTGGGGGCGGATGAAAATCTCATCAAAACCGTTGCCGGGCAAGGTATTGAAAACTGGCTTGAGGAGCAATTAAATAACAGGCCTTTTGAGAAAAATACCTATGAAGCGGGGACACGTTCCATCTGGGAAGCGTTTCGCGGAAAATTCATCCGGGCCTACGGGGAGGACAGGATCAACGGCGACGGGAATAATCCCGCGTTACCGTACAAATGGTATTTCCGCATGGCCTGGTGGCAACATACGCTGTCCCATGATGATACCGAGGATCTTATCCGGCAGCGGGTGGCCCAGGCCCTGAGCGAATTGCTGGTCATCTCGGATAATTCGTCCCTGGAGCTGGATGCCCCAGGATTGGCAAGCTTTTATGATCTCCTGTACAACCACGCTTTCGGGAGCTATGCAGATCTTTTGTTCGCCGTATCCATGCATCCCTGTATGGGGGTTTATTTATCACACATGAATAACCGCAAGGCCGACCCTTCGGCAAACATCCATCCGGACGAAAATTATGCCAGGGAACTCATGCAGCTTTTCACCATCGGGCTGGTTGAGTTGAATGCCGACGGCACCCGCAAGAAAAACAGTGAAGGCAAAGATATCCCCACATATACCAACGATGACATCAAACAGCTGGCAAGGGTATTTACCGGTCTGAAAGCCCACAGCTACCGGTATGAATGGCGCACGGGCTTCTGGGAACCGGATTACAACGGCAGCGGGGTTGGTTTTGACGACGGGATTGATAAAACCTACAAAACGGTCCCCTTCGTTACCATGACACGACCAATGATTGTGGACGATGCTTATCATGATAATGGACCCAAATCGCTGTTAAAAGGGTACATTCAGCTCTCCGGAAATCAGTCCGGAGAAGATGAAATCAGGGAAGTTGTCAACAAACTGGTGGGGCATCCGAATACGGCACCGTTTATGGCCAAGCATCTGATTCGTCAAATGGTGACTTCCAACCCTTCTCCCGAATATGTAAAGGCAGTTGCGGACAAGTTTAATGAAAAGGGGGACTTAAAAGCCGTTGTCCGGGAGGTGCTGACATATCCTTTTCATCACCGGGTCAGGGGTAATAAGGATCAATCCGCAAATCACTCCCAAAAGCTGAAGTCGCCCTTCCTTCGTATTACTCAGCTGTTACGGGCATTCCGGGCCG
>JAKSBB010000566.1 GCA_022361315.1 Desulfobacterales bacterium | reverse complement strand
CTGAAGATTCAGAGGGGTAAAAACGACATCAAGGTCATGGTCCGTTACTCCAGCCGCGAACGGGAATCGGAAGGCTCCATTGATGAGCTGAGAATCAGAACCCGGGACAACCGGGAAATCCCACTCAACCAGGTGGCCCGCATCGAAACCAATCGGGGCTATTCCACCATCCAGCGGGTGGACCGCAGCCGGGTGATCACCGTGATATCAGATCTCGACGAGAACACGGCCAATGCCCGCAATATCGTGGAGGATTTAAAAGCAAATTTCCTTGACGGTCTTGTCAGCCGCTACCCCGGTGTCACCTATGACCTGGAAGGCCAGGCCAAGCGAAGCAAAGAGTCCATAGACAGCCTGTTAAAAGGCTTCTACATTGCCGCCATGATCATCTTTTTGCTGCTGGCCAGCCAGTTCCGCTCTTACGTTCAGCCCCTGATCATTATGACCGCCATCCCCTTCGGCCTGATCGGCGCCATTGTGGGGCATTACGTGATGGATCTCGACATCACCATGATCTCCATCTTCGGCATCGTGGCCCTCTCCGGCATCGTGGTCAACGACTCCCTCATCCTCATCGACTTCATCAACAAAAAGGTACGGCTGGGTGTCCGCCTCTTTGATGCGGTCATTGATGCCGGCCGGAACAGATTCCGTCCCGTTCTGTTAACCTCGGTAACCACGGTGGCCGGTCTGGCTCCATTGCTGACGGAAACCAGTTTTCAGGCCCAGTTCCTGATCCCCATGGCGGCCAGTATCAGCTTCGGCCTTGTGGCGGCTACGGCCCTGACCCTGGTGTTTGTGCCGTCGTTGTATGTGGTGATAAAGGATATTACCGGGATATTTACAGCACCGCTGCAGTTGCCGGAAGGGGCAGAAGGGGCCATCGTGGAGAATCCCAGTAAGGAGAAAAAGGCATCTGTGTAGATGTAGGGGAAACGTGTAAATTGGGATTTGAAATCTTTACCCTAAATACCCTCTCAAGGAAACAAATCGAAATTGGGCCCGAGAGTCACTGAAAAAGAGCTGAATGGCTATCTATTTGGTTAATCTTGAGCATACGCCACCGGAATCCCCCAAGGCTGTAATCAAACTTCGTTCCGGTGCAATATCCTTCCCGTATAGGAAATCGATGTAGTCTAACAGCCTGTATGCCCCCCCTGAAAAGGATCATTGAAGGGGATTGCGGGACAACCCCATTTACCCTTGGCACGGTTGTTCATTTAAGTGTATACATTTAGGGACGATGCGATCCCAAATAAAACCGCTTTACAACACTATGGATTCTCATACGACATTTTGAGATGAGGATATATGAACGGCCAAGAAAAACTGACATATACGCTTTTTGAAATCGCCAATGCGCTGAATACGGCTGAAAATCTAGACGATCTTTATGCCTCCATCCATGACTCGCTGAATGAGGTCATCGATGCAACCAATTTCTACATTGCCCTCTATGACAGGGACGAAGACCGGATTTCATTTCCCTATTGCGTAGATATAGCCGATGGCCGTTATGACGATATCCCCTCCGCCAGCCGGTCAAGTTCCCTTACCAGCAAAGTAATTCAGAGCGGCAGACCCTTTTTTTCCAATAAGGATGAAATGATCGACAGGGCGGCCCGGATGAATCTGACGGTGGTCGGGACACCGGCGCAACAATGGCTCGGTGTTCCCTTGAAAACAAAGGGTGATATCATTGGGGCCTTAGTTGTCCAGAGTTACGATCAACATGATATCTATCAAGAAGAAGATGTGGCGTTATTGGTTGCGGTTTCCGACCAGGTGGCACTGGCCGTAGAACGCAAACGGTCTGAAGATGCGGAAGCCAAAAGCAAGGCCGTAAACAAAATCCTGTTTTCGATCTCAAATGCCGTCAATACCACTGTGGACCTGCCGGACCTGTACCGGTCCATCCACCGGTCCCTCGGACGGATCATCGATCTGACCAATTTCATCATAGGACTCTGGAACAGAAAGACGAATACAATCACCTTTGCATATTATGTGGATCAGTTTGACAACCTTCAGGGCAGGTCCATGGCCTTGGACAAAGGGTCTGTGGGCAGAGATGTCATCCTGTCCGGGAAACCGGTTTTCTTAAAAGAAAAGGCGTTGAATAAAAGAATTCTAAAAAACCAGGCCGTGGGCACATGGCCGAAGATCTGGATGGGGGTCCCTCTTAAGGTGGAGGCTGAGGTCATCGGCTATATGGCTGCCCAGAGCTTTGACAGTCCGGATGCTTTCAGTGAGGATGATCTGGAGATATTGATGTCTGTTTCTGAACAGATTGCCCTGGCCATAGACAGGAAACGCTCCCATGAAGACCTGATAGAAAGCGAAAAACTCACCCAGGCCCTGCTCAAAATATCCAATGCCGTAAATACCGCTGAAGACTTGAGCGGCCTGTACTGTTCGATTCACCACGCCCTGAAGGGCGTCATTGATGTCACCAACTTTGCCATCGGCATCTATGACACACCCAAAGATTTAATGTCATATCCCTATTATATCGATGAAACCGGAGATGTGTATCAGGAGATCGAGAATGCCAGCACATCCAATATTCTTGCAGGGGAAGTCATCAAACACAAAAAACCGGTCTTCGTTTCAAAAGAGGAAATGATACACCGCGCCGAGGAAAACCAATTGGTGGGGAACGCCTCTGAACAGTGGCTGGGTGTGCCTCTCAGAGTCAAGGATGAGGTGATCGGCGTGATTGTTGTCCAGAGTTATGACGATCCTGACCGGTATCGGCAAAAAGACGCAGATGTCCTGCTGTCGGTATCCGACCAGATCGCCCTTGCCATTGACCGGAAGCGTGCCCAGGAGGAGATCAAGCAGAGCGAGAAACGGACCCAGGCCCTTTTCAACATCGCCAATGCAGTAAATACCACAGATAACATGGACGATCTTTATGTCTCCATTTACAATTCACTGAACCGGATTATCCCGCTGCCCAACTTCCTGATCTGTGTGGTGGATGAAGAAAAAGAACTCCTGCATTTCCCCTTTTTCATTGATGAACATGATACGGGTGACAGCGTTCCCGTCACGTTGACCTTCAGGGAAGCCGCCAATACTATTACTGCGGAAGTGATCAACACCAGACAGGCCCGGTTTTATACCGATCAGATGATCAAGGAGAGGGCAAAAAGGGAAAAGAT
>JAKSBB010000979.1 GCA_022361315.1 Desulfobacterales bacterium | reverse complement strand
GATCATATTTGCGGCGGGTCACCAGAAGCCGGTTGCTGTCATCCCGGATCAGTCCCATGACAGCTGCCGCATTATTGATGAAGAACTGGAATCCGCAGTTATTGCAGGCAAAGGATTTGAAGCTGTCGGCCTTTAGGGCAGGGTGGCCGCAGTCCGGACAATGGGTGAATCGGCGTATGTTGGGATTGGCATCGGAAGCGGGTGGCATGTGCGCTCTTTCTTCGTCGTAGATTTCCTGCACTCAACAGGTGAGATGGAAACAGGCCCCCAGCCGTTTGTCCATTGGCTGTTCCACCAGTCGGTTATATAGAGATACGGCTTGGGCCGTATCCATGGCCCGCAGTTCAATGCCTAAGGCGTCAAGATCGAATTCCAGGGTCGTGTCCATGGCCATCCGGCCGTTGGCACCGGTGCCGGCAATGATCAGTTCCGGCTTTTGGGCCAGCAGAGATGTCAGATCATCCATCACCAGCAGATGGCCGGATTTCCGGTACCAGTTATCCCGGATGTCTCCGTCCGGGAAAATGATCAGATCCGAAGAAAAGGTTCGGGAGTCTATGGTCATTTTTCCGAAACGATAAGACGTGATCATTTGTTCCTCCTCTTGAATCAGCGGATGCCGGGGTAATTTATCTTTAATTTATGCTGGGGCTGGATAAGGATAACTTCAATGGGGGAATAGTGCAATCGCTGAACTGTTTTTAACGGGCGGGAATTCTATATATCCTCATCCCAGATACACCGGAGCTGATGCCATACGATGCAGATACTGATGATACCGAGACCGGATAATGCGGCGGGGCCGTGTGAAAAAATCAAAAGATATAATGTGTTTCCCATGTTTACCTCCACAATCTTCAGGGCAAATTCCCCTTTGGATGTTTGGGACAGTATATGCCCGGCCCGTGGCTGTGTCTGTCGGTAATTTGTGGCAATTTGTTAAAAAGTGTGAGGGGTGGGGCGCTTCCCCCGGATTACGCATCTGAAGAGAGTTTATTCAACGCCAGCCCGCTGCCGAGAATGAGCAAAGCACCTGAGAAAAACCGCCAGGATACCGGATCATCCAGCAGGCATATCCCCACAATTGCCGTAAACACGGTTTCCGTGGACATATATACCCCGCCTTCAAACCCTTTGCAGAAACTGAACCCCAGGTTCATCATGAGCTGCGCCGTTGTGGCGGTAAGGATGATCACGGCGATCATCAGCCATTCAAGGCCGCTGCCGGGGACGAGCGGGTTCATGAGGCAGAAGGGCAGGGTGACAATGGTGCCGGCGGCACAGAAGTAGAGATATATGACCACCACCCCGTTACGGGCTCTCAGGGACCGGATGAGTGTCACGGTCAGGCCGGCAAAAAGCCCACCGGCGATGGCCATCATCTGGCCGAAAAGGGAGCCTGTGGGGCTGAAATCAAACAAAACACCGATACCGGCGATCAGAACGCCAATACAGAGAAACTGCCGGATGCTTACCTTTTCCCGGTAGATGAGGAAGGCGAACATGGCTGCAAAAACAGGATAGGCATAAAAAAGTACCGAAGCCGTTGAAATCGGCAGAATTCTAAGGGCGGTCACCACTGTGACGAAGGCCAGGGATCCCGTACAGCCGCGAAAGATCAGAAGGGGAATATTGTGACCGCGGAAGGGGTTTTTCCCTTTGGAGGTAAAAGATACCAGAATCAGCATTCCCCCCAGGCAGCGGATGAGTCCGATATGCCAGACCGTATAAGGTTCGGGCAGCAATTTAACCGTTGTGCTCATCAGTGTGAAAAGCAGGGCGGCACCGACCATCAGCAGGGGGCCGGCAACCCGGCTCAGAGTTTCGGAACTGCGGATCCGGTGTTCAAGCGCAGGCATCGGTTTTGCCTCAGCGGATCAGGACCAGGCCGTAAAGCCCGGCGGTTTTTTTAGACGGCTCTCCGTCCATGAGCGGCTCTTTGTCCCAGCCGGCAGTGGCGATCAGGCCGCTGACGTTGACCCCGTAGCCGGACATGGAAGGCCGGGCTGCGTCCGGAAATCTGCAGGTTCCTTTTTGCAGGGGCTCTTTCCCTTCTTTGGCTCCGATGACCCGGCAGATCAACTTGTCGTAACAGAAGGTGGCTTTGCAGGAGCCGCCGGCGAAGCCTTTGGCCCGTGAATATCCCATGGTTTTGGCCTCAATCTCTATGGCTGCCGTCGCCCTGTGAAGTAATTCGAAAAGTTCCCTGCGGTCGTGGGAGAATAACAATTCCGACGGCACTTCGATTTTAAAGAATAAGGCCCGCGTATAAGTGGACAACCATTGGGTGAAAGTCGCCGGCCCTTCAACATGGGGGGGACAGCTCTTAGACTGCCCGTAGTTTTCACATCCCGGCGTCACGCAGAACCGGGCCAGCTTTTCATCGGTGGATATATCTTCTGCTGACAGAATCAGGGCTTCGGTGGCACCCTGGGAAACGGCAAACTTCACCAGTGCTTCTTCATCTTGTGAACGGGGAGATGTTTTGATTTTATTAAGTCGAGTCTCGATCACGAAGGTTCTCCGGGCTGAAAGAATTATTTAAATGCAACGGCACAATAGCAGGGGGCATTTTCTCCCTTTTCAACCCGAATGTCCACACTTTTGAACGTCTTTGACAAAAGATCGGATACATCCCCGACGGTGTAATAGGTGAATATGTCCCGGTCCACGCCCTGTTTTTTCAGATACGCGTTGTCATGAAAACCGATGATCAGCCGTCCCCCGGGTTTGAGAACCCGGTGAATTCCGGCCAGTGTTCGCTGGGGTTCCGGCCAGAAATAGATGGTATTTACGGTGAAAACGGCGTCAAACCGGTTCCCATCATAGGGATCTGAGGGTGGGACCGTGTTGAAATCTCCCTGGTCGAGGGTGACCTTGCCTCCCCGGATAGAGGAACGGTTTTTCTTTTTTGCGATGGCCGCCATGGTTTCTGACAGGTCAATACCATGGATCGCGCCTGTGGTCAGTTGCCTGGCCAGGGCGGCGATCAGCAGTCCCGTACCATAGCCGATTTCAAGAAGCTGTTCATGGCCGTTCAGGGCCAGGGTCTGTTCCACAAACCGGTTGAGCGGGAGATTACCCCTGTCAAATACCCGGGACATGAAAAATCGGCCGAATAATCCCCGGGGTGTTCTGGCCTGTTCTGAGAAAAAACGGGTAAGGCTGCGCATTTGGTGTCAACTCCTTATTTACAGTCGATGGCTTCCGGTTGAAATACTGAGCCCGGAGTTAATCAGAAGCAGGTCAGGTGCACATCCCCCGTTTGGGGGAGATGCACTAAAAATTACAGGCGGGCGGCCAGGATATCCGCCAGCATCTCATCGGTCAGGTCGGCCGGGGTGTTTTTTATACCGGTGGCTGCAGCCATTGCCGGCAGATGCTCCCGGGTGATGCCGAAGTCGGCCAGTTTAGGCAGGGAAAGGGTTTCTGTCCACTTATAAAGGGTGTCCACCAATTCTATACAGGCCGACGTATCACCCCGGGTGCTATCGGCGAGGCCAAGCACGTGAGATACTTCTGCATATTTTTTGAGGCCGGAGGTATTCCCGTCATTCTGGAGAGTGTCAATAACTGCCCTTGTGGTTTCCGCCAGCAGCGTGCCGCAGACATCCCCGTGGGACATGGTTGATTTTCCCCCGATTACCGAGGCAAATCCGTGAACCGCACCCAAACCGGCATTTGCCAGGGCCAGGCCGGAAACATATGCGCCCCAGCTCAGCCGGGTTCTGGCCCCGATATCCTCCGGATCTGAGAGGGCCGCCGTCTGGAGTGCCTTGTCGAACCCTTCAAGACCACTGCGGCAAATGGCGTCGGTCATCGGTGATGCCTGAACCGAGACATAGGCTTCGATCAACTGGGTGAGTGCGTCCATACCGCAGGCGGCTGTAATTGCCGGTGGGCAGGACAGGGTGAGGGCGGGATCAACCCAGGCGATCTCCGGAACGAAGTTGTCATGGCGCAGGGACTTTTTAAACCCCTCAGGGCCCGGGCGGCTGATGACGGCATTTTTGGTGGCTTCTGAACCGGTGCCGGATGTAGTGGGAACTGCAATAAAGGGTCTTTTTGTACCGGGATGCTGACGGGTGCCCACCCCTTCCAGATAATCTGTTACGGATCCGTCCTGAGTCAGCATGGCGGAAATGGCCTTGCCTGCATCCAGCACACTGCCGCCGCCGACGGCAACGACCACATCAATGTTTGCATGTCGGAACCGGTTGGCTACCGGATCAATATCTTCCGGTGACGGCTCTCCGGGGATGCTTACCCGGTGGCAGGTGAGATTGTTCCGGGTGAAGGCGGCCTGAAGGGTGTCCCAGGCTTTGGATTTGCAAAAGGAGATGCTGCCGGTGACCAGCAAAAGCTCTGTGCCGAACTGTGCCGCCCGTTCCGGAAGGGAGGCAATGGTGTCCGGTCCGAATACCAGGGATGCAGGCGATATAAAGTCACATGGG
>JAKSBB010000187.1 GCA_022361315.1 Desulfobacterales bacterium | reverse complement strand
TGCAGGCCCGCTGATGGCCAAACTGGGCCACCCGGCCCTGCTCTGCCACAGCCTTACCGTTGATGACCAGGGCAGAATTTCCGATTACAATTTGAGAATCGACAATCAGAAAACCCGTGCGGTCAAGGCGCTGCAGTCCCTGAATTATCACGTGATTGCCTTTGGCGACTCTTATAATGATACCGGAATGATCCAGGCCGCAGATCAGGGGTTCTTTTTCAGACCCCCGGCATCCATTGAAACGGATTTTCCCGGCATTCCCATTACCCAGAGCTACGATGAACTCAAATCCATGATAGCCGGCCTGCTGTAGGCGGATAATCACAGGAGCACAATGGTAGATATCAACAGCTTTAAGACGCTCAAGGCCATGGTCGTCGGGGATCTCATGATTGACGAGTACCTCTGGGGCAGTGTGGACCGTATCTCTCCGGAGGCACCGGTTCCTGTGGTGGCAGTGGAAAAAGAAAACCATACCCTGGGTGGTGCGGGTAATGTCATCAATAATCTTGTGGCCATGGGTGCCAATGTGTTTGCCATCGGAACGGCGGGCACAGGTAAGGCCGGGCAGATGATTTTTGAGCAATTGAAGGCCCTTGGGGTGGAAACCGCGGGTATTGTCAGTGAGCCGGACCGTCCCACCACAAGAAAGACCCGGGTGATCGCATCCAACCAGCAGGTGTTGCGCATCGACAAGGAGGTGAAACGCCGGATCTCGGACAAGACCCTGGAACGTCTGGTCCGGATCATCCGGGACCGTATCCGTGATACGGATCTTGTGATCATATCGGATTATGACAAGGGACTTGTGACCAGAGAACTGGTGGCCGCCGTCACGGATATGGCACGTCAGCATGGGGTGCTTACCCTGGCGGATCCCAAATCCCTTGATTTCACCAAATATACCGGGGTCTCTGTACTGACGCCCAATCAGAAGGAGGCGGGGCTGGCTGCCGGTATGGATATTCATGGCCCTGAAGATCTGGAAACCGCAGGTGTCAAACTCACGACCCGGGCCGGGCTGGAACGTCTCCTGATTACCTGTGGCAAGGACGGCATGGTCCTCTTTGAAAAAGATAAAGACACCATTACCATTGAATCTAAGGCCCGCCAGGTCTTTGATGTCTCCGGTGCCGGAGATACGGTTATCTCGCTTCTCGGGCTGGGGCTTGCCGGCGGTGCCGATTTTGAGGCGGCTGCTCAGGTTGCCAACACCGCTGCCGGCATTGTGGTGGGTAAAGTGGGAACGGCCACCGCTTCCATAGACGAGTTAAAACAGGCCCTTGAAAGAAATGTTTGAGTTTTGTGAAAAATGTTCTTGACTTAGAAAGGCATTTCTCCTATATTACGCTTCGTTGTTGCGGGGTGGAGCAGTCTGGTAGCTCGTCGGGCTCATAACCCGAAGGTCATTGGTTCAAATCCTTTCCCCGCTACCAAAAAACTAAAAGCCCTAATTTCGGTTAGGGCTTTTTTAGTATACAAGGCCCCTGTTTCCCGGCCATACAAGCTTTTGCTTAAGCGCCGGGAAACAGGGGTTTTATGGTTTTAGATACCCACTAAGAACCTATGGTTTCAAACCTGTCCTGACGTGTTGAAGCCGGTGGATAAAATACCCCGGCAGTGTTGCCCATAATCACAGCTTGGATGCCGGTTAGAATAAAATTAGCAAAGTTAGGCTTCTCCATTGATTGCCACCTGTGCCTGTGGTAGATTGAATACCGTACCTACCCCTCACCTAACACAGGAGGTCTTATGCAAATTTCCATCAATTTTAAGAACATTAACTCTTCAGATTCTTTAAAATCTCACATTCACGAGAAATTCGACAAATGGGACAAGATGCTTGATGCACCGGCAGATGCCCACATCGTCTTATCCGTTGAAAAACTTCGGAATATCGCAGAGATCAATCTGACCAGTGACCGTATTAAAATTCATGCGAAAGAAGAGGCTGAGAACAACATGTATGCAGCCATCGATGCCCTTGCAGACAAGGTGAAAATTCAGATCAGAAAGATCAAGGATAAACAGCGGCGTCACCTGGCGGGTGACAAGCAGAGCATCAAGTCCGAGATGATCGATGACGTAATGAGTGCCTGAGCAACCATTCCCACCCGTACACAATTTATCACAACTTTTCCCCGGCAATTCGCCGGGGAAAAGTACCCTTGCGTGCTGACTAACCCGTTTCTCCCTGAAGTGCCTTGTGGATGGCATGGGCCAGGTCCGACTTTAAAATGGGCTTCATGAGCAGGCCTGAACAACCCAGTTTCCGGGCAGACTCCTTATCGATAAGATCACTGAAGCCGGTACAGATAATAACCGGAAATCCGGGGCGAATGGTCATACACTTGACGGCCAGTTGGTCTCCGGTGAGGCCCGGCATGGTCATGTCGGTGATCATCAGGTCGAAATGGTCGGGCCGGGCACTGAATAATTCGTAGGCATCGTGGGGGCTGTCCATGGCAACCACCTCGTACCCCAACCGTGCCAGCATCTGCTGCTCGATTTTGATGATATGGGATTCGTCATCCACAAGAAGGATGCGGCCGGTGCCTCTGGGAAGTTCGTCTTCGATCCGGACCTGTGTCTGTTCGCTCTTGCCGGCAACCGGGAAAAAAATCTCAAATTCGCTGCCCTGTCCGGGTTCGCTTATAACCCGAATTTCTCCTCTGTAGTTTTTAACAATACCGTGCACCACGGACAGGCCGAGTCCTGTCCCTTTGGTAACCCCCTTGGTGGTGAAATACGGGTCGAAGATACGGCTGCGTACCTCTTCAGTCATACCGGTCCCGGTGTCTGTGATTCTGAGACAGGCGTAATCACCGGGGCCCAGCTGAAGATCTCCTTTGTTCTGGGGGGGAAGACTGATTTCAGTGAGTGTGACGGCCAGTTCCCCCCCGTCCTCTTCCATGGCGTGATAGGCATTGGTGATCAGGTTCATCAGGAGTTGATGAACCTGGGTGGGGTCTGCCAGAATGGGGCGACAGCTTTTATCCACCTCATAGGCTATGGATATGGTGGCGGGAATAATTGAACTGGACAGGCGCACGGCTTCCTTGACGATGGGCTGGATCTTCACCGGCCTGACTTCCTGGTCCATCTGACGGCTGAAGGAGAGAATCTGCCGAACCAGTTCTCTGGCTCTGAAGGCGGCACTCAGAATTTCTTCCACTGAATCACTCAACGGGCTATTGTCGGGAATATCTTCCTTGAGGAGTTCCGTAAACCCGATCAGGGGGTAAAGTATATTGTTAAAGTCGTGGGCAATGCCGCCGGCCAGCGCGCCTACCGCCTCCATTTTCTGTGCCTGTTGAAGCTGACGTTCAAGCTGTCTGCGCTGGGTTTCCACGGTCATTCGGTCCGTGATGTCATTCATGACAATCAGGGACACCTCACCCAGCGGCACCATATTGAACTCACAGGTCCGTTTGTTTCCCGACTTTGTGGTAATTTCCCATGACTGGGTTTCAATATCCTGATCGGATTGTACGGCCCTGTCTACAGCCTTTTCCCAGGACCGTTTCACCCGGTTGCGATAGGTATCGTCCGGATAGGCTGCCTGCCACCACTCCTCTGCCGTTGATACCTCATTCAGGGTATAACCGAATAACTCAGTAAACTTGTCGTTGAAGGCAAGAATATCCTGGGCTGCATCGGTGATGACCATGGGCAGCGGAGATTTATCAAACATGGTTTTAAAACGGATTTCGCTCTCCGCCAGGGTCTGCTGGGCCGTTTCCCGTTCACCCATTTCAAGCATCAGTTGCTCGTTGGCAATCATCAGGTCATTGACCCGGTGGCGGACCTGCTCCTCAAGCCGTTCATTTTCTTTTCTCAGCCGGTCTTCCGCCGCTTTAATCCTCAACATCACCCTTACCTGGGCCGCCAGTTCGGATTCATTAATGGGTTTGGTCAGAAAGGCATCCGCCCCGAGCTCCAGGGCCCGGACACGATGGTGGGAGCCGGTTTTCATCGCCGTGAGTATGATTATGGGAATGTGTGAGGTATCCGGGTCTTCTTTGAGGATTCTGCAGACTTCGAAACCGTCCATTTCAGGCATATGAATGTCCAGCAGAATCACGTCGGGATGGGCTTCCCTGGCAATGGATATCCCTTCCGGTCCGGATGATGCCGTCCGCACCTCGCAGGAGGTAATCGTCATATTGAGCAGGGCCTTGATGGATACCAGATTGTCGGGCCTGTCATCAATGGCGAGTATCAGATTCATTTTCGCTCCTTGTGCTTTCTTTATAACCACTTGCTAAGGGTTTCCGAGATGACTTCCGGGTCAATGGGTTTGGCAATATAGTCGTCACACCCTGCCGCAAGAATCCGCTCGCGGTCTCCTTTCATGGCCTGGGCCGTCAGCGCGACCACTGGAATACCAACGGTCCGGTCATCGGCCTTCAATGCTGTGGCCACCTCATAGCCATCCATTTCAGGCAGAGACATATCCAGAAGAATCAGATCCGGCAGGAGGGATACCGCCTGGTCAAGTCCCCGGCGGCCGTCGGTTGCGCCGATGATCGCATAATCCGGCCCGAGCACTGCCTTGACTGTCGTCATATTGTCCGGGTTATCTTCAATAACCAGTAACAGTGGTTTTCCGCTTTTTGCCCGATTGGGGGATTCGGAACCCGTATCCTTTTTCGCAGGTTTGGGGGATTGAAGCTGCGCTTTGGGGGCCGGGGCCGAAGGGGCGGTCATTTCACGGACAAGGCGAACCAATTCGGCCTGATCCACATCCCCTTTTTGAATCAACTGCCGCACATTGTTGGCGCTCAACTTGTTCAGGTCTTCCCGGGTGATATCCTTGGCTGTAAGAATCAGCACCGGAATATCCCGGGTCTCTGCTGTGGAACGTATGGATTCGAGCACTTCGAAGCCGTCCACATCCGGCATCATCAGATCCAGGATGATGCCCCTGGGGATCCGGTTTCGTATCAGTGTCAGTGCATCCCGGCCGTTGTTGGCCACGTCTACCTTGTACCCGGCGTCAACCAGTACTTTGCGCACCTGGATGACAGCGGCTTCGTTATCCTCCACCAGCAGGATCGTATCCTCGTCCGCTCGGGAGGGGGGAGGCGAGGGAGCCATTGTACCGGCCAGAATGGATTTGATTCTGGTGATGAGCAGGGACTCGGAAGGACTTCCTTTGGTTAACACGGCGGAAACCTGAGAATCCAGCAGCCGCTTCTCCTCACGGCTTAGATCCTTTGCCGTAACGATGATCACCGGCAGATGGGCCCAGGCTGTCTCAGAACGAAGTCTGGTCAACAGTTCGAAACCGTCCATCTCGGGCATGACCAGGTCGAGAATGAGCAGGTCGGGGATCTGTTTTCGGATCATGTCCAGGCACTCATGGCCGTTTTCCGCGGCGTCAACCCTCATGTTGTTTGAGGTGATAATACTGCAAAGCCGTTTTCGGTCAATGGGATTATCGTCCACCACAAGGATTCTGGAGGGCAAGCTGCTAAACAACCGCCGGATTTCTGATATCAAGGTTTCCTTCCGGATGGGCTTGGTGACATATCCCACGGCACCTAAGGCAAAACCGGTGGCATCATCCTGGGAAACCGAAACTATAATCACGGGAATGTCCCGGGTGTCCGGATTCTTTTTCAATTCTGCCAGTACTTCCCAGCCATCCATATCGGGCATCAGAATATCCAGGGTAATGGCATCAGGCTTCTTTTCTCTGGCAATACGGAGCGCTGCCCCACCGGTACCGGCGGTAAGGCAGGTATACCCTGCGGAGGTTAGTTCCGCTGAGATCATCGTCTGCATTTCCGGGTCATCATCCACCACCAGGATGGTCGGGGCCGTCCCTGATTCTATTGTGGTATCATGTCCTTTCTCCGTAGTGGAGGGGGAATGGGTTGCTGCCGGTGTTGAGCGTTGCGCAATGGATCTTTCTTCGCCGGAAGGTGGGTTTCCGAAGTGCTGCTCCTGATAGGAAACCGGCAGGGTAATGGTGAAGGTACTGCCCTTGCCGAGGCTGCTTTCCACCGCAATATCCCCGCCAAGGAGTCTGGCGGATTTATAGGCGATTGAAAGGCCTAAGCCGGTCCCTTCGAACCTGCGGGTGGAGGCACCGTCCACCTGACGGAACTCCTCAAATATACCCTCCAGATCCTGGTGGGATATGCCGATGCCGGTATCAATCACTTTTATGAATACCACATCTGATCGGTGAAGGCCGGCGGAGACGCGCACCGATCCCTTCCGGGTAAACTTGACTGCGTTGGCCACAATATTTTGAATCACCTGATATACCCTGGCTTCATCAGAGACCATTTCAGGCAGGTCTGTGTTGCATTCCCAGGCGAGTTCAACCCCTTTTTCCCGGGCCATGGGCCTGACGCTGTCCAGTATCGTGTCCACGGTACCGGGCAGGGAGAAGGGGGTAACATCCACCTCCATTCTGCCGGCTTCTATTTTTGACAGGTCAAGGATATCGTTAATCAGGGAGAGCAGGTGCTTGCCGTTCCGTTCGATGATGGTCAGGTATTCCAGCTCCTCTTCGGTGAGTTTCTCTTTTGCCTGGACCAGCAAAACCCTGGACAGGGCGTTAACCGAATTTAAAGGTGTCCGGAGTTCATGGCTCATATTGGACAGAAATTCGCTTTTTAGACGGTTGGCCTCCTCCACCTGGATCCGCTGATCTTCAAGGGCAAGATTTTGTGACTGGAGTTCGTGGGACTGTTGCTGGAATTCCTCATTCAGGGCCTGGAGTTCCTCTGTCTGGGCCTGGAGTTCACTGGTCTGTGCCTGGAGGCGTTCATTGGCCTCCTGGGACACAACCAGCAAATGTTTAATCCGTTCGTTCTGGGCGGCGTTGTGGAGAAATATGGCGATGGTTCCGGCCGCTGTATCCAGGTATTCACGGCTGACGGCGTCCATGGGTTTGAATGATGCCACCTCAAGGACCCCATAGAGCACCTCTTCATGGAAAAGGGGCAGGGCATAGAGAACGGAAGGGGGGGCACTCACCGTACCGGACTGGCCCACGGCTTCATCGGACCGGATGTGGGTGAGAAGGATCGGCTTTCTCTCCGCAGCCACCTGACCCACAATCCCCTGGCCAAGTTCAAACCGGTTGGCCAGGTGGGTCCGCTCCACCATGGCATAGGAGGATTTAAGTTCGCAGGTGTCCGTATCCGGGTTGAAACGGTAAAGCGCACCGGCACAGGCATCCGTGTGACGGCATACCGCCCGGAGGCTGATATCCTGAAGGTCTGCCACCCCCAGTTCCCCTGTGAGCTCCGAGGAAAGACTGTTCCGCCCCTCTTCCATCCAGAACTGGCGTTTTAACCGGAGGATAAGACCGTTAAAATGGTCAGCCATCTCTGACACTTCGTTTCTACCTGTCATTTGCACATTGCGAAGTTTACCGGTCTGGGTGATTTCCGTCATGGTTTCTTTCAGTGCGGAAATGCTGGATATGATGGACCTTGCCATGAAAAAACCGATCACAAGCCCGGTGAGGATCATGGCGCCGATGAAAAGCACGGCATTGGTCACGATTTCGGATTCCGTATCCCTGGCGTCCGCCATGAAACCGTCTGCTTTATTGATGGCATATGAGGTCAGGGCATTCATCTGGCGTTCCAGCCGGGCCACGTATTCCGCGCCTTTTTCCCGGGTGATCCGGTTTGCCCCCACCCGGTCACCGGCAAGGACCTTCGCCTCCACTTCCACCCGAATGGGCTTCCAACCGGAAAACATCAGGATGGTTTCCTTTATCAGTTGCTTACCTTCCTCACCAAGAATCCGGTCTTGTATAATATCCAGCTCCGCATATACCTGCCGTTCCTCTTCCTGCACCTTTTGGATGGCCAGGTTGACGGCAAATTGGGTGGTACTTGTGGAGACGTCTTTCATATGGCGGTGCATGCTGATGACACCGGATTTGGCCTTGAGGGCAGCGTTTGACACCTGGAGGGGATGCTCGTACAGGGTGGCCGTGAGCTGTCCCAACCGGTGCATCTGCTGGAGGGCGATCAATCCGAAAATAAGGAAAAGGATACCCATGAGAATGAATGAGAGAATCATTCTTGCCTTGATGGTCATCCGGTTCAGGTCTATCATCTGTGTGCTCCTTTGGATTTAACGTAGATCTGGCAGCAGGGGATCTTTCTTTTCAGTTTATGTACATGGGGGCCGGTTGGCGTTTCAGCTTCGCCCAGCACAAGAACCCCCCCCGATGAAAGGGATCTGTATAATTTGTCCATAATCATTTCTTGTTTTTCTTTGGAAAAATAGATCAGCAGGTTACGGCAGAGGACCAGATCAAAGTTTCCGAATACGCTTTCCGGGGGGACATAGGTTTTGGGGTCCATCATGTCGTAGGGGGAGAAGTTTACCATTTCTTTAATTTCAGGGGCAAGCCGGTATCCATCGCCATGGGGTTGGAAAAACCTGCGGACCAGATCGTACCTGAGGTATTTTATCTGATCTTCCTGGTAAGTCCCTTTAAGGGCCTTTTCAATGACGGCCGGATTAATGTCTGTTCCGAATATCCGGACATCCGTGGATAGGTTCAGCTTTCTACGGATTTCCGAGATCATAATGGCAACGGTGTATGGCTCTTCCCCCATGGCACACCCTGCGGACCAGACCCTCAGCATTCTCCTTTCTTCGGTCATCATGGCCGGGAGAAGTTTCTGGAAGAGGTAGTCAAAGGCCAGAGGGTTTCGAAAAAAGGTGCTGTAATTAACGGTTAATATGTCTAACAGGACACCGGGTTCCTCCGGAGACGCTTTTATATACCTGAAATATTCATCAAGGTTATGGAGGCGAAGTGTCCGGAGACGTTCCTGGATTTTGTTTTTAAAAAAAGGAATACGACGCTCCGGAAAATCAATGCCGAAACACTGTGACAGATAGGTGAATATAGATGCTAAGGATTGATTCACAATCCGGGCCCTTCAATGCTGCCGTCATCATCAATAAGGCCTTCGGCGGAAACCGCCGCCACAGACGCAGACATCAGATGATCAAGTTGCCCCTCCAGGTTCAGCAGGGCAGGCACCTTGTGATGGATGGACTGGATACATCGTGAATCCTGAGGGGCGGCGCAGAGCAATCCGGATATGGCGCAGGCCAGGTGAAGGATCGCCGCATGAGCAGATGCCTCTCCCAAAGCCGTTGGGCGGGTCACGTAGGTGGCCAGGGCGTTATACAGGGACTGCGGCAGGTGCCATCTGCGGGACAGGCCTTGGGCAAACCGTTCCACTGCTTTTCCGGATAAGGGTTCGGACATCAGCCTGGGGAGTCCGTGCAGCAGTGCTGCTATCTTTAATTCATCCGGATCGGCTAACGCCGTGATTCGGGCAATCAGTGCGGCAATGATGGCAGTGGCCCGGACATGGGTATTTGCTTCCGCCACCTTTTCTGCGCTAACATTCGCAGAAGACTGATCCCTGGTTGCGGCCAGTATGCAGATGAGCCTGAACCGTTTCATGCCAAGTAAATCAATGGCCTGAGGAAAAGAGGCAATTTTCCCCGGCAGTCCGTACTGGGTGGAATTACAGAGTCTGAGAATCTGGGCGGTCAATACCATATCCGTTAAAATGATCTGACTGATATCCGATTGTTTTTGTTCATTGGAGTGGGCCCATTCCCGAATCAAAAGACAGGTTTTTGGACTGGGGGGCAGTGTGGCTACTTCCCTGAACAGACTTTCGGGCAGTTCGGTTTCAGATTGGATCTCTGCATTGCTAAACGCAACAGGCATGGCTTCTTTGGGATTTTTCAGAATCTGAGCATGCCCGGTGTCCACGGACAGGGTGATACGCCGGCCCAGTCTTCCCCCGGTGTCAACGATGTCCGGCACAATCCCTGAGTCATTCAACCATTGAAGCACGGCATCGGTGTTCTGTCTTCCGATGGACGTTTGCTTTAAAGCGGCGTCGGCAGAAGCACCGCCGGCCACAACGGTTTTAAGATCTGCAGTGGTGCCGCCCTTGCTCAGTACTGCCTGAAGCAATAGCGGAAGTCCGGAGTCGGCATAATAGCTTTTTTTTTCAGACCGCCGCAGCCTGTTTCTTTTTCCGGGTAAAACAATGTGGACCATACCGCCGATTCTGTTTCGTTTGTCGAAACACCCCACTGCCACACAGGAACCCACCACCGTAACCAGATCGGTTTGCGGGTTCGCAGAGACGCGGAGTTCCCCCATAGGGACGATGAATTGGCTTCTGATCATTGGCGTTTCTCTTTTTCGTTTCAAGCCGGGCAGTTTTTTCACCCGGCAAAATGAAAATCCGGTGCAGAGAATAATATTCTACGAGTGTAAATTGAATCGCCCGGACGGTCAAGGAAATTGGCAGGTGGCTGGTCAATTAAGATAGGGAGCTTGTCAATCTCCCCCTGATTGTTATAATACCTGTCGAACCTAACCCATACCGAGGTACTATGAAAATCATCACGACACATAAAGGGACCGATTTTGACGGTCTGGCCAGCCTGGCGGCAGCCTCTCTGGTCTATCCAGATGCCAAACCCGTATTGCCCACTTCTGTAAACGGCAACCTTAAAGCCTTTTTATCGATTCACAAAGATCTGTTTGACTTCCATACTCCAGGTGAGATTGACCTGGATGAGGTGACCACCCTGATCGTGGTGGATACCGCTTCATGGAATCGTCTGGACCAGCGGCTGGCGCCTTTGTCCAAAAAAGAAGATCTGAACATCATCGTGTGGGATCATCATACCAAAGGTGATATGGATGCAAATGAACGCCATGTGAAGGAAACCGGGGCTGCCGTCACCCTGCTGGTACAGGAAATCGAGAAGCAGCGAAAGCTGATCACACCCATTCAGGCCACCCTGTTTCTCACCGGACTTTATGAGGATACGGGCAGCCTGTCCTTTCCCTCTACCCTGGCCGAAGATGCCTATGCTGCGGGATTCCTATTGGATCGTAAGGCGGATCTCAATATTTTGTCCACCTTTCTAAAACCGGCTTACGGTAAAAAGCAAAAAGACATTCTCTTTGACATGATCCAGGCGGCGGAACGGAGCGATTTTAACGGATTCACCATGAGTATCTCGGAGCTTGAGATCCAGGGACGGGTTCAGAATCTGGCCATGGTGCTCCAGATGTACCGGGAAATCGTCAACGTTGATGTGGCCTTTGGGATTTTCAGGGACACGGAGCGGAATAAAACCATGGTGATCGGCCGGAGTGCGGTGGATGAGGTAAATATCGGTTTCATGATGCGCAGTCTGGGGGGCGGCGGGCATCCCGGTGCCGGGTCCGCACTACTCAAGGGCGTGAAGCCGGAAACGGTAAGAGAGATGATCCTGGAGTTGATGCAGGGCAATCAATACTCTTCTGTCATGCTGTCGGATATCATGTCATACCCTGTCGTCACGGTGAACCACAATACCACCATTGAGGAAGTGGCTTTACTCTTGCGGGACATGGGTTGCACCGGTATGCCGGTGGTGGATGACGATGAAAATATGGTGGGGGTGATTTCCCGGCGGGACTTCAAGCGGGTAAAAAAGGAAAAGCAGATGCAGTCCCCGGTAAAATCCATCATGAGCCGCAATCTGGTGTCCATTGCCCATGACCGGAGCGCCATTGAGGCGGCCCGCCTAATGATCCGCCATGATATCGGTCGGGTACCGGTGATCAAAGAGGGAAAAATCATCGGTATCATCACCCGGTCCGATGCCATGATGTATTTTTATGATCTGCTGCCCGACTGATTCCTTAAGGGGGCCTTAAAGTTTGAGCAGTGATTTGGCCTTAACGGCCAGCTTTTCCCTGAAAATCTTGGAGTTGTGGCGGATGTCCACGGGAAACGCTTTTTCGATAAAGATATGCTCAATGCTATTTGTAAGGGGATTGGATTTGGCCATTTCCAGGAGTTCCCGGATAAAGGCTTTTTCATCCGCCACCTTTTCATAGGGCTCGATGAACATCACCGGTAGCTGGTTCTGCTTTGGGCCGACACCGGCCAGGGCGGATCTGAAAACTTGTCTGTGATTGTTGAATATGGACTCAACCGGTACGCTGAACATGGTCTCTTTTTCGGTTTCCACCCGGTGCCCTTTGCGGCCGCAGAACCAGATTCGTCCCTTGGAATCCCTCCACCCCAGATCACCCATGCGGTGCCAGAAAGAGCCGTCGGGATCCTGGATCTTAGCCAGCAGATCCTCCTCACGGTTGTTAAAATAGTGTTCGGTGACCATGTCGTCTTTTACTGTGATTTCTCCCACCTGCTTATCCTCCACCAGGAGATCGTCCCGCATCTGCGTGATGGGATCATCCGTAATTTTAAGGATTCTCACCTGGGTGTTGAGAATGGGACGTCCCACACACATACCGAAACCCTGTTCCGACAGCTTGCGGGTTTCCGACAGGATTTCATGGGAGCCGATGGAAATCACGGGAAGGGCTTCCGTCGCCCCGTAGGGGGTATGCACCTGGGCCTCGTCGGACAGCATGCCGGAGAATTGTTCGATGTTGGCGGGGCTCACAGGGGCTCCTGCCGACACCACCCGGCGCAGTGACGGCAGCTTTACCCCGTGTTTCTTACCGTACCCGCCCACCCGGTTGAGCAGGGCAGGAGAGCCGAACATATTGGTGACACCGTGATTTTCAATCGCCTCGATGATTTTGGTGGGGTCCACGAGGGCCGGTTTGGTGGGATCCATATCCGGAATGATGGCGGTCATCCCCAGTGCCGGATCAAACAGGGCGAACAGGGGGAAGGTGGGCAGGTCCACTTCATCAGGCGCAATGTTAAAATGGGCCTGGATCTGGCGGATTTGGGCCTCGAAGTTGCCATGGGTGTAAACCACACCTTTGGCAGGTCCGGTGGAGCCGGTGGTGAAAACCACTGCAGCGGTTTCATCTTTCGTGGTCTGGGCCTTGGGATAAGGATCATCCCGATCGATGGCCAGAAGCTGATCCAGGGTGTATCCTCCCCAGAACCATTTTTTCCCCACGGTGACCCAGTGTTTGACACTTTTGAAAAAACCGGGCCGCAGGGTTCTCAGCACGTGGGCCTTCTCTATGCCGATAAAGGCCTTGGGCTGGCTCTGTTCCAGGCATTGTAGCATCCGGTCGATGCCCATACCGGGATCGACCACCACCGGTACGGTGCCCACTTTGAACATGGCAAAGATGGTGATGAAAAAATCAATTCCAGGTGTCACCATGAGAATCGTCCGCATCCCGCGGCTGATGCCGATGCCCTCCAGTCCGTAGGCCAGCCGGTCAGACAATTGGTCCAGCTGCTTGAAAGTCAGTTGGGTGTACATGACCCTGCCGGCCTTGTCCCGTCCTGCCGGGGCAACGACGGCTCTTTTGTTCGGATACGCTTCAACGCTGGCTTTCAGACTATGTGAGATATTTGTGTAATGTGTCATAGGAATAATTTTTTTATTTTGTCTATGGTTTCCTGGATCAACCCTTCGGGGGTTGCATCGGGCAGTTCGCCCAGTTCCTTTGTCTGTTCCTGGGCAGCCTGCACCGCAGCCTGGGCGGCGGAGGTCAGATCTTTGGTTCGGGCATTTATCTGTTCCCGGCCCTGGGCCGGGTTGACCTGATAGAGGACATAGGTTTCTTTGACGGGTTTCTCAAGCTTTGCGAATTCTTTGAGTAAGGTGTTTTTTCCTTTATCCCACACCTTTTTTTGGTTGTCGGCGATTTTTTTCTGCTCCGGATACTTGGCGCCGATGGCCTCAATCCTGGCAATCTCCCGGTCAAAGCGTTGAACCTCTTTATTGAAGGCAAGAAGGGCGTCGTAAAGGGCCGGGAACTGGTCAAAGGAGAATTTCAGCATCTCCGGGGGCAGGTTCACATGTTCCAGTGCCACCTGCCGGTATTGTCTGACCTCCGGTTCAGGCGCTTTGAACCAGAGGGTGTAGACAAAGAAACCTGCGCCCCCCAGCGCACCGAGAATCAGCAGTATAAAGATCAGTTTTTTTATACTGAACCGCTTTTTTTTCTTTGGTGCGGTTTCGGCGAATGGGTCAATATCGGTTGAGGCCGGGGGAATTTTGGCCCCTTTTTTTGACGTTCCGGCCTTGGCGCCTCCTGCCTGGCCGGTATCGTCATCCTTGCCCTTTTTTATTTTTTTTAGGAATCCCAGCATAGGTTCTTCTTAACCGCACCACGGAAAAAAGTAAAGACGGACCTTAGGCCAGAAACGGTTTAATGAGCTCCAGCGTTTCTTTGGGCTTGTCTTCAAAAAGATAGTGGCCGGCATCTTCAAACACATGGGCCGGGGTTTCGGGGAATCTGCGTCTGAATTCGTTAAGGAAGCTTCGGTCGAAAACAAAGTCCCGGGGGCCCCATAGAAACATCAGTTGTTTCGGGTCCAGCCGGTAGAGTTCCCGGTCTACCTTGTCCACGATGGCATAGCTTTCGTCTTCAGGGGTGAGGGGGATGTCCTGAACGAATCTCAGTGTGGCAATGCGGTTTTTCCAGGAGTTGTAGGGGGCAATCAATCCTTTTTTAACCGCAAAGGGGATTCGGTTTTCCGAGCCAAGGAAAAGGGCACCGCCGGCAAAGATGTTTAACCCCAAGACTGCGGGAACGGCAAACCATTTCAGGTGTTTGATCATCCACAGGATGATGGGGATTTTTTTGTCCGAGGGCAGGAAAAATCCCGCAGTGTTCGTGATAACAATTTTATCCACACGGTCCAGATTATCCATGGCCCAGGCCAGTCCGATCATCCCCCCCCAGTCATGGACGATAAGGGATATCTTCTCGGTGATGTTCAAATTGTCGATAAGGGTTCCCAGATCTGATACACGGTTCTCAAGGGTGTATCCGTAGCTGTCCGCGTCGGGTTTGTCGGAAAAGCCGCAGCCGATATGATCCGGTACAATGGTCCGGTGGGTGTGTGATAATTCGGAAATCAGGTTCCTGTAATAAAAGGACCAGGTCGGATTGCCATGCACCATGACGACTGGCCGGCCCTCTCCCTCGTCAACGTAATGGAGTTGCTGGCCGTTGATGTCCATATAGTTCGGGGCGAAAGGATAGATATCCTCAAACCCCTGGGTGCATGTTTCTTTTCCATTGATGATTCGGTGTGTCATTCTTCCCCCAGAAATTTAGCGTTCAAATCAGGTGCCGCTGCAATTCACGGCTTCAACAAGCTGGACCGGTCCGTAATCGAATGAGTGGGCAACACCGGCACTGTCGGGGCCTGGCTGATGCCTGCCAGCTTTCATAATCATAATTAATAAACCACTGCAGGTCTCAAATCGTCATGGCCGGTAAATGACGGGAAACTCCCGTAAAAAACTCCCAAAACTGACCATGGAATTGAAAAGATGTCCGACACTATACCCCCAATCCGATGAAAAAAAAAGGCGAGACATGTAATATTAGTGTAAAAACC
>JAKSBB010000657.1 GCA_022361315.1 Desulfobacterales bacterium | reverse complement strand
GACCGGATGACCTTTGCCCCGTCGGACGGCCTGGTCATTATGATTGCCACCTCCCGATATCCCAACGAACTCATCCGCATGGGAAAGATTGCCCACCGCCAGGGGATGGGGCAGATTTTGATTACGGACAGCCCCTCCTGTCCCCTGATCCAATTCTCCGATCATGTACTGGTGGCCCCCCAGCGGAGCATCCCCTATCTGGGATCGCCGGTGTCTGTGATCAGCCTTTGCCATTATCTGCTGCACTCTCTGGCCAGTGAGATGGGGGATGAGTTGAAATCTCATCAGGAGAGGTTAGAGCGGGCCTACTTAGAAAACGACGTCTGGTTCAATTAATTCACTTTGTCACCCAATCAAGGAGATAGCAAAACCAAACCACCATGACAAAACAGCATACAGATACTGTTTTAAGGTCATTGCTCAATGAGCTGGTTTCCTTTCCTAAAGAGACTGAATGGGTGGAGTTCAAACACAATAACGCCCATGCCAGGGACATCGGGGAATATATCTCTGCCTTGGCTAATTCTGCTGCACTTATGGGTAAACCCTGTGCCTATATGGTCTGGGGAGTTGAAGATGACAGCCACAAAATAATCGGCACGACTTTTAAACCCGCCCTAACCAGGTTTAAAGGTCAGGAACTCGAAAGCTGGCTGCTGCAAAAATTGGAACCAAAAATCGATTTTGCATTTTATTCTTTCATAACCGAACTGGATGTTCCTATCTCCATGATAGAGATCCAGGCAGCAAGCCACACACCGGTACGGTTTGATGGAAAAGAATACATTCGGATAGGTTCATATAAAAAGCCCCTTGGTAAGCATCCGGAAAAAGAACGTGCTTTGTGGCGAGTCTTTGACAGAACCCCTTTTGAAGAACAGGCTGCTAAGGAAAATGTAACTGCAGATGATGTTCTGAAACTCATCGACTATCCTGCATATTTCGATTTGATGGACATTCCTCTTCCTGAGGGTAGACAAGGTATATTTCATAGTCTCGAGTCTGACGGCCTGATAAGAAAAAATCAAACCGGAGAATGGGATATTACGAATATGGGCGCCGTTCTTTTCGCCAGGGAACTAAAACAATTCCGGCACCTGGGACGAAAGGCCGTTCGACTTATTCTTTATAAAGGCGGAGACCGGTGCCATACAATTCGTGAAATAGAAGGAACAAAAGGGTATGCCGTTGGATTTGAAGGCCTGATTGACACAATCACCACCCTGCTCCCATCAAACGAAGAAATTGGGAAGGCATTTCGTAGGGAAGTTTCCATGTATCCTGATATTGCCATACGGGAACTTGTTCCTAATGCATTAATTCATCAAGATTTCAACATCATCGGTGCAGGCCCAATGATTGAGATTTTTGACGACCGCATGGAAATAACCAACCCGGGCATTCCACTTATAGATGTGGACCGATTTTTAGATTCACCTCCCCGAAGTAGAAATGAAAGCATTGCAGCATTGATGCGCCGGATGCACATCTGTGAAGAACGGGGTAGCGGTATTGATAAGATCGTCACCCAGACAGAGATTTATCAACTTCCGGCACCTCTGTTTGAGACCTATCAAGATGATACCCGGGCGGTATTGTTTTCACACAGAGAATTCCGGGATATGGACTCCGAAGAGAAAATTAGAGCAACATATCTACACAGTGTACTACGTTACCTAAACCGTCAGCCAATGACAAACACTACTTTACGTGAACGTTTCGGCATTGAAGCGAAAAACAGTGCCATGGTAAGCCGTATAATCAAAAAAGCCATAGACGCAGGGCGTATAAAACCATATGACGATTCCGCAGGTCCAAGAACCATGAGGTATGTACCATGGTGGACATAAATTTTATTTGACGCTTATTTGACTGAGATGAAATCAAAGGAACGACACAGCACCCTAAGATACTGTTTTTTAAAAGAATTCACCCATGTTGTTTTATTTGACTGGTATTTGACTGTGGCTGATTTTTGATAAATTTTCTGCGCATCACGTCAAGTACTGAGGAATCAACCATGCGATTAACAGACCAAGAAAAAGCAATCCTGGACGGAAAAAAAGGCGGCGCAGCCAGTGAGGCCATGGCGCTGATGGTCCGGTACGGTGAGGTGATCGGGGCGGAGGAGATGTGCCGGGTGACCTGGGCGGATCTGTTCTGCGGGGCGCACAATTACCTTGATGTGGCGGGATCATCGGATTTTGACGACATCTTTGCCAAGATGGCGCTGTGCACCGACCGTAAGGTGACATTAGACCGGATGGCAGCGGGTTGTATCTGCTATTCCGGGGTGGAGCCCGATTGTACCGAAGTGCCGGGGAAGATGTATATGGATGCGGGTCAGCAGGCCTTCAACCGGAATATGCTGGAACGGTTTGTGGATGCGGGTGTTATTCTTTCCGGGAACTGCATTCCCTATCTCACCGGATTTGTGCCGGTGATGGGGGAGCATTTTGTGAGCTGTGAGTCCAGTGCCGTGCTGTTCATGAATTCCCTGTGGGGGGCCATGGGTAACGGAGACGGTATCGAGGCCAGTTTCTGCGCAGCGGTCTGCGGCAGGACGCCGGTGTCCGGGATGCACAGCAAAAAAAACCGGGCCGGCACCATTGAAGTGAAGATCGGCACCGCACCCGCCACCCTCCACGACTGGGATATGCTGGGATATGCACTGGGCGGAATGCTGCCCCCCCATGCCGTG
>JAKSBB010000042.1 GCA_022361315.1 Desulfobacterales bacterium | reverse complement strand
CGCCCTTTTGTTCCTGCTCCATGAGTTCGGGCAGCTCGGGCATCATACCCACAAGATCAATACCTGCGGAGAAGCAGGGCCCCTCCCCGGCAAGGACAACCACCCTGATTTCATCATCGTTGTTAAGATCTTCGAATATCTGTACGGGTTCTTCCCAGGCCGGCGGATTCATTGCATTTTTTTTCTCCGGACGATTCAGATATACCCAGGCAATTTGTCCTTTCTTTTCAACGCGGTAGAATTCAAGTTCAGCCATGATGAGTTCCTCAATACCATTTATAAGTTAGCGTTAATAAATTATGAGGAGAGAGTGTACCAGGTTCCGTTTCGAACATCAATGCCGGATTTCACAATAGCTGAAACCATTGGTCACTGGGCTCAGGGGGTAGCGGATTTTTTGAGCAACTCTTCCATCAGGCGTGAGTGGGCCGCATTATCCAATGTGCCTTCTTTGGCAAGTTTTTCCCAGAGCGGACCGCCCATGTTCCGGTGGCAGCCGATACACAGCCCTGTCCGGTTGATCCGGTGTTGCTCTTCCCGGTTAAAGGCACGGCTGAGGGGCCAGTGGGTGCCCACAGTGACCAGTTGGGTGCCGTCCGGCGCTAATACAACAGACCAGTCAAAGGGCATTCCCGGAATGCCGGGAATCTGGACCCCGACGGTTTTGGATAATGGCTTGAGCGTGTCCGGGGATTGGAGATCAATAACAAGGTCTCGGGAGGCGGTGGCTTTAAACAGGCCGCCATTGATACCGAGCCCGATTGTTTTTGGATTGTTGTGGCAGCTTTCGCAGGGCCTGGCCTTGGGACTGGCCGTATGGGGTTGAACCGGTGCCATATCCATGGCCAGGGGAATGTGGGGCTGTCCGGCGGCCAAAGCCTCAACCGGATTTTCCGCTGCCCGGTTGTGGACCCGGGTTTTCCCGTCTCTGCCGATGACGGTGTACACCACCTGGCACCCCGGAATCAGGGGGGACACCCGCCCTTCCCCATTGAAACCGAGAATTGGATTCTCCCAGCGCATATACCCGTTTTGTTCACGAATATCTCCCGGGATTTCCACATCAACTCTCTTTTCCGGCAAGGGTTTTGATGTTTTAGCCAACTCCTTTTCACGGTTTGATACTGATACCCAGTCGGTCCCGGTAACCTTGGTATCGGAATAGTCCAGGCTGACATGACAACCGTAGCATTGGGGAGCCCAGGCACCGTGACAGGCATAACATTCCATGCGCTCCATATGGCGGTCAACCCCTGCCATGGCCACAGCGGCCGCTGTACTCGCTTGCGTCTCCAGGGTCTTCCATACTTCGGACTGATTTTTTAACACCGGCACCTGGTAATCCCTGCCGGTGGCGGAATGGACGATGATCCTGTTGTTTCTTTTCACCACATTGCCCAGCGGATTTCCCCGCGCAGACAGGATGTAGCCGTCCCCGGGATCATAGTCAAATCCGAATTGCTGGCTTGACATGAGCCGGGTGTCTGCCGTCCCTCTGGCGGTGAGGGACAGTTTTCGGCCGAACTCATCCCCGTGGCCCAGGGGGAGTTCCCATGGGTATGCGGTGGGGGTACCGTGGCAGTCCGTACATTCAATCTCCACCTGGGCCAGGGTGGTGCCCTGGAAGTTGCCGTCTCCATGGACGTCAAGACTGGTATGGCAGTCCTGGCAGAGCAGACCGCCCTCCGGGTTCCCTTCCCGGCTTTGCTGCCGGTGGTGAAGATCTTCTGAAACCAGGGTATAGGTTTTTCCGTGGAGTTTCGGCTGGAGTTTTCCCTTATCATTGAAAGGGCCCCCGAAAGGGGATTCCATGAGCCCTGAAAATGAGACCCCGATCCGCTTTCCCCTGTTGTGGCAGGTGTTACAGGTTTCTACCGGAATACCGCCGGTTTTCCGGTTACCGGCGATCCGGTGCCTTAGAATATGTCCGGGTTCATCTTTGGGAATGCTTTGGTCCCTTCCCTGGTAAAATCCTTCGTTGCCGTAAGGCATGTGACAGGCCGAACACCCACTCCCCCTGTAGTCTCCCCTCATTTCCCGCCCCCGCACCCCGATATGGCAGCGCTGACATTCCCTGCGTTGATAAATCATGGCCGCCAGGGCAGGATTGTTTTCAACTTCCTCAACTGACGGGGAGGGCAGTCCGTTGAGGTGACCGGGAAATTGATCCGGAAAGGTTTGTTTCATCTCCGCCATATAGGTCTCATAGGCAAGGGTCATCCCGGAGGGAACAGGACCGTCACCATCCGTCATGTCATGGTTGCCCAGATGCACCCTGTATCCCTGGTCGGTTCCCCAGGTGTTCAGGTTGCCCTGGATTTTTCCGGCCTCCGTATTCATCAGGGATTTTCGTGTGCGTTCCACATAACCGGCATGGCAGACCCCGCAGGTATTCTCAGCAATCCAGATATTGCCGGGGTCCGGGTAAAATCCTTTAGGTCCGGGGGCTTTTTTCAAAGTTCGCGGAATGCCCCGGTGGGCCTTTTCTTTTTTCCTGGCGTTGGGATTTCCGCCATGACAGACGACGCAACCGCCCATATCCCCGTGCCGGAGCCCGTTCTGCTGGATCAAGGCCATCATGGGCAGGTCCCCCGGGACAATATCCATGATCCCGGCGTGGCAATCCCTTGTGGTGCATCCCGAACCCGGGGCAGCCATGGAGAGTTCCGGTGCAAACAGACAGACCATGAAAACCAAATGGATAAAAGCAGGGAAAACTTTGAAAGCTCGGGAGGACTGGGCCATAATTTCTCCTGGGTGTTGCCACGGATCGGGTTTGGAAAACTTTACTTAGCCTGCACGCTTGCCGTTGGCAAGTCAATGAAAAACAGATGATTCCCAATCCTTTTTTACCATCCCTGCTCTTGCACCCCGGACAGTATGATATAATGTGTAGATTTAGATGCGTAACAGACCGGGTTGAATAGCCCGGGATTGTAAATGGGATGGAATAACCGGGGGCATCGTAAAATGACGGATAATATAGTGCTGATAGGGTTTATGGGTGTGGGAAAAGGTCGCACGGCAAGAACACTTGCCGAATTAACGGGCCGGTTCGCCATAGATACCGACGATATGATTGAATCCATGGTGAAGATGAAGATCCGAAAGATATTTGCCAAACAAGGAGAAGCCAGTTTCAGACAGCTGGAGCAGCGTGCAGCAGATTGGCTTGAAACCCGTGTTACCGGTACCGTCGTTTCCACCGGCGGCGGTTTTTTCATGGTGAATAATATCCGGAGAACCGGACGGGTGATCTATCTTCATTCCACTGTGGAAAGCATCATCTCAGCCATAAAGAACCATCCCAAGGCAGAAAAAAAGATAAAAAAACGGCCTTTACTTCAGGATCTGGGCAAGGCCAAGGAGCTCTATGCGCAACGATTGCCCCTCTACCGCGAGGCCGCAGACCATGAAATTGTTGTTGAGGGAAGGGAAATCCATGAAGTCGCCCAAGAGATCATTGGGCTTACCGGTGTATAATAAAGAAAGTGATATGATCGATTTACTTGCAACCCCGCTGGACCAGCTGGTCCGCATTCTGGAAGATGACTACGGCAAGGGCCTTTACCATGCCGAGGCCATGTACAGAGAAGTCTTTAAAATTGGTAACCCCGATGTGCTTTCCGCCCGGGAGTTTAAGTCTTCCCCAAAGCTGTCCGCCGCACTGGCCGGTAAACTGCTGGTGGACCCGGGACAGGTGGAAAAAACATTCAAAGAAGATGAACTGACCAAGTTTATCACCCGCCTGTCCGACGGGCTCAGGATCGAATCCGTTATCATTCCCATGACCCGGCACAATACCCTTTGTGTCTCCAGCCAGGTGGGATGCCGTATGGGCTGCGCCTTCTGTGAAACAGCTAAGCTGGGGTTCAAAAGAAACCTGACCGCATCGGAGATTACAGGACAGCTCCATAATGCCCGCCACGGGTTGGGTGCTGATATAAAAAATGTGGTGTTCATGGGTATGGGAGAGCCTTTTGATAACTTTGATGCCGTGATGACGGCAATCAAGGTGATGAATGTACAGAAAGGCTTTGATGTTGCCCTCCGTCATATCACCGTGTCAACGGCCGGCCTGGCAAAGGAGATTGATCGCCTGGCCGGTATGAACATGAAGGGTATCCGGCTGGCCATCTCCGTAAACGGGCCTGAAGACGGTATCCGTTCCCGGTTGATGCCCGTAAACAACCGCTGGGATATGGCCGCCCTGAAACAGAGTCTCACCGCCTACCCCTTGGGCAAACGCGGGGTGTTTTTATTCGAATATATCCTGATCAAAGGGGTAAACGACTCCCTGGCGCATGCCCGGCAACTGGCTGAGTTCATCCACCCCCTGCCGGTGCGCCTCAATCTTATTCCCTACAATCCCATCAAATCCTTTGCACATGAAAGTCCCTGTGATGAAGACATGCATGCCTTTGCCGACTGGCTCACCCGGGAAGGTGTCTTTGTGATCAAGCGCTGGAGCAAGGGACGGTCGGTCTCCGCCGGCTGCGGGCAGCTGGGTAGGGATGTAACGTAAACCTACTCATTCAGGTCATCGGCAATACATCAGATTCAAGGCGGCAAGGAGTGACGACCGAAGGTGTATAAAATATACTCCGCAGGGATGAGCGAGTGAAGCTAACGCGGAAGGTGATGTG
>JAKSBB010000860.1 GCA_022361315.1 Desulfobacterales bacterium | reverse complement strand
CATGATATCCAGCAGGATCATCACCGGCTTTTCCCGTTTCACAAAGTCCGCCACCTTATCCCCCCGGTCCAGAACGGAGGTGGTGAAGCCGTCATTGGCAAGATAATCGTTTAATATGCCGGCAATTTCAGGCTCATCTTCAACTATCAGGATATGGTTTTCCAACGTTTTCCTCCATGACTTAACCGGTATATACCGGTGGCTGTTCAGTGTGCAAAATTGAGGACGCTCCCCAGTTATGTATAATATCGTGGAAAGTTTTTAGAATTCCGGTGGAAATTGAATAAAAGATTGCTTTTTAATGGAAAAATCTTGAGAGCTCCACACTTGGGTGCTGACGGGAATTAAGTTAAGGGACAGAAAGGACCAATCCGTGCCGATACATACCGGCAGCAGGAATTCTCAGGCGGGTGTTTCCTTAATCCCCATGAAACCGGTCTTCAAGAAAGGATTGAAACACCTTCTGTGTCATCGTGGGTACAGCCCCCTTCAGGGTGACGGTGGAGATGGTGTTCACCAGTTTCCGGGATGAGGGAAAAACAGGGACAATCTCACCGGCATCGATTTCTCCGGCAAATAGATGGTGGGAGGTAATGGCCACTCCCATGCCGTTGCGGATACAGGCCATTAATGCCTGATGGGCCGCGATGGCCATCACAATATTCAGGCCAGTCACACTCTTTTTAAAATAATACCAGAACCAGTGCCTCAGGATGGTGGGATGATTTTCATCCGTAAGGTATTCCAGGGTTTTCAGATGATCCAGGGAGGCATCGCCTTTCACACGGGTGTCGTAGTAGTCCCGGGAACAGGCCAGGATAAACTGTTCCTGCATCAATGCCTTGATGCTGTATTGCTCAGGCCCCCCGGCCATCTGATCCAGGGGGGAGAAATAATCAATCATGATCAGGTCAAGTTCCCCCGTATTCAATCGTTCCAGCAGTTCGTCAGACTCCCCGAATGTCACGGAGAACCGCACCTCCGGGTAGGCGGTCCTGAACTCATGGCAGATATCCGGCAGATAGGTGGTGCCGAAAATAATGGGGGCGCCGATATTCAGGGGGCCACAGGGCCGGTCCATGGGGGTGGAGATGTTTTCGATTTCGCAGGCCAGCCCTTCCAGAAAGGGGTTTACGGTGTTGAAGAGCCGGTGGGCCGCCTGGGTGGGAATAATCTTCTTATGCTGCCGGATAAACAGGGGGGCCTTAATCTCCGCCTCCAGCTTTTTAATCTGCTGGCTCACGGCCGGCTGGGTGATGTACAGGGCTTCGGCCGCCTTGATGATGCTGTTGGCGGTATAGACATGGTAAAAGACCTTCAGGCGGTTCAGATCTGGTAGCATAATTGAAAGTTATCCAATTTATAAAAAGGATTAATTTTACTTGGTTATACCCTTGGGGTATGCTCCTGGCAAGTCAAAATATTAACTGAAGGAGAAAAACTATGGTGTCCGTTGGATTTGCCGTGGCCGCCTGCATGGGGTGGGGCATCGCGGATTTTATCGGCGGCCTGAAAAGCCGTGAAATACCGACGCTTCGCGTTTTGATCATCGCCAACGGCACCGGGGTGGTGCTGCTGGGCTGTATTCTGGCGGCGTCTGGCCGGCCCATGCCGGTGGATGCCGGGCTGCTCTGGGCGGTTCCTGCCGGCCTTACCGGGATTGCGGCCATGTATCTGCTGTACCGGAGTCTGGCGGTGGGGACCATGTCGGTTCTGGCTCCCATCAGCGCCACCGGGGCCTTGCTGCCGGTGGTCTGGGGACTGTTCGCCGGAGAGGTGTTGTCTGTGGCTGCGATTACAGGGCTTGCCACTGCCTTTTTAGGGGCGGTGCTGGCTGCTATGGAGCCCGGGAATAGCCAGGGGAGCAACCCAAAGGGCAGCCCGCAGGGCGATGTTAACAGTGGCCGCTGGACCTGCGGCATCCACCTGGCCCTGGGGGCGGCGGTCTGTATCGGGTTCTACTTCATCCTCATGGACAGGGCCTGTGTCTCCGATCCCCTCTGGGCGTCCGCCGCGATGCGGTCCACCACCTTTGTCTTTCTCCTTCCCTTAATATTACTGAACGGCCTGGCCGGGCCGGCAGGCAATGGGGCCAAGCCAAAGCTTTCCTCCTACCTGCCCCTGATCATATTCATGGGCATGATGGATACCCTGGCCGCCTTTTCTTTCACCCTGGCCGCCAGCAGCGGGATGCTCAGCATCGCCGCCGTTGTCAGCAGCCTGTATCCTGCAGTCACCGTGGTCCTCAGCGCCCTTGTCTTAAAGGAACGCCTCCGGCCGGTGCAGTTGACCGGCGTGGTCCTGGCCATGGCCGGTGTGGCCATGGTGACCGTGTTTTAAACCGGCTTGAATTATTCCAGATTGGATTATTCGGGGTCTCCTGTGAAATAGTCCATGGTATCCACCACCCGGTGGATGGTATAGGGGGCCCCGGGTCTCAGGATAAATTCGCTGGCGCCGAAGGGATGCCCCGGATTGCCCCAGTCATAGGTATACCCCAGCCCGGTCCAGGGAACGCCGGGCCGGGTCCGGAAATCCTGAAAGTAAAGATTCTTATAGAACCCCGGATAGTCGGCAATGCCCGCCACCCGGGGCAGGGGATCTGAGAACGCCGTATTGCACACCCCATCGTCAATCTCAGGGTCCACACAGGGCCTGAACATGTCTGCAGGGTCCACCCAGAGTTCCACAAACACATCATAGGTCCACTCGGGTTTCAGTCCCAGGTACTGCTTGAGACGCTTCTCCAGCGCCGCCCGGTCCGTCCCGGGGCGGGCGGATAAAAAGGCCTTTCCGAACCGTCGGACCTGGGGGGCTGTGGTCACCCAGGTGACGTAGGCTTCGGAATCCGCCGTAGCGGTCTGATCCTTGTAAACCCGTTCGTAACTGTCCCGGCTCTTCCACATGACCACCAGCACCCGGCCGTTGTCAAAGGTCAGGTCCGGGTTGCCGGTGTGAACCGCTATCAGGTGGGGGTAGACATCTTTCTCGCTCACCACCGAAGCATCCTGAACCGCCCTGTCAAAGGGACTGGTTGTGGCACAGGACATCAGGCTGAAAGATACCGGGATTAGCATCAGGAATAGCGTAAAAATCTGTTTCATGGGGTTTTCCTTTGAAAGACTTAATACAGAACGTTATAGATCTTCCATGGGTACCAGAAAACCGCTCCGAACTCAAGCTGTCAACTAAAACAAGGGGATACAAAATGGGAGGAATGAAAAACAATACTTGACAACACATCAGATGAGTGTAATGAGTATAGGTGTTGAACAAAAAAAAGACAGAGCGGAGGAGAGGATATTATGACGGACAGGATTCAAATGGGCGGGCTTCAGATCGCCCCGGTACTTTACGAACTGGTGAATAACGAGATCATCCCGGGCACCGGTGTTGATGCGGATCATTTCTGGGGCAGCCTTGAAACTATCGTTACGGAACTGGGGCCTGAGAACAAAGCGCTGCTGGAAAAACGGGAAGATCTTCAGACCCGGATTGATCAATGGCACCAGAATCATAAGAATCAGGATAATCCTGGGCGGCCCATTGATGCAGCGGCCTACAAGGCTTTTTTGGCGGATATCGGCTACCTGGTACCCGAAGGGGACGCGTTTGAGATCACCACGGACAAGGTGGACGATGAGATTGCCGTCATTGCCGGCCCTCAGCTGGTGGTACCCGTCAGCAACGCCAGATTCGCACTGAATGCCGCCAATGCCCGGTGGGGAAGCCTCTATGACGCCTTCTACGGTACGGACGCCATCCCGGAAACCGGGGGCTGCGAACGGACTCCGGAATTCAACTTCACCCGGGCGGCAAAGGTCATCGAAGAGACAAATCGCTTCCTTGACAGGGCCGTGCCTCTGGCTGCCGGCAGCCATGCGGACGTCACCGCCTATACCCTGACAGAGAAAAACGGCCGGAAATTCCTGTCTGCCGACCTCAGGGACGGCAGCACCATCGGCCTGGCCCGGGCGGATAAATTCGTGGGCTGGCAGGGGGAAGACGAACTCACCGCCGTGCTGATGATCAACAACAACCTCCACATCGAACTGCAGATCGACCGTGGCAGCCCCATCGGCAAGGTGAATCTCTCCGGGGTGAAGGATGTGGTGTTGGAATCCGCCGTCACCACCATTCAGGACTGCGAGGATTCCGTTGCCGCCGTGGATGCCGAGGACAAGGCCGGTGTCTACAGAAACTGGCTGGGTCTGATGAAGGGGGACCTGGAAGAGACCTTTGAGAAAAACGGCGAACCCATGACCCGCCGGATGAACCCGGACCGAGAATTTCTGGATCCCGAAGGCAACAGCTTCACCCTCCAGGGCCGCAGCATGATGCTGGTGCGCAACGTGGGCCACCTCATGACCATCGACGCCGTTCTGGATAAAAATGGCGAAGAAATACCGGAAGGCATCCTGGACGCCATGGTCACCGTTCTCTGCGCCATCCACGATGTCAAACGCACCGACGGCATGTACAACTCCCGTGAGGGCAGCATCTACATCGTAAAACCCAAGATGCACGGCCCGGAGGAAGTGGCCTTCACCAACACCCTCTTTGCAAAGGTGGAAGATGCACTGGGCTTGGCTCGCAACACCATCAAGGTCGGGGTCATGGATGAAGAACGCCGCACCACCGTGAACCTGAAAGAGTGCATCCGCCAGGTCAAAGAACGCCTGGTCTTCATCAACACGGGCTTTCTCGACCGCACCGGCGACGAGATCCACACCAGCATGGAAGCCGGCCCTGTCCTGCCCAAGGAACAGATCAAGTCCCAGCCCTGGCTGCCCACCTACGAGGACTGGAACGTGGACATCGGCCTGGAATGCGGCCTTCAGCACAGGGCCCAGATCGGCAAGGGTATGTGGCCCAAACCCGACGAACTGGGGGAAAT